>NZ_JBFEFG010000254.1 GCF_040718835.1 Bremerella sp. JC817
TGATTTTGCGATTTTGTTCCGCACGAACGAACAGCCTCGTGCGTTCGAACATCTTTTCCCTGGCGCGAGGCGGTCATCAACCGCGTCCTCGCTCGCCTGGACACCTACGAGGCCCAGAACCCCAAGAACCGCTATGCCCGGGTCCTGAACCTCCGGATGAGGAGCCCGGAAGCCTCGATCGAGGAGCTGACCGAACAGCTCGCCCAGAACAGCAAGGAACGACTCAGTCCCGAGGCCTTCCGCAAGACCCTGCAACGGGCCCGCGAGAAGGTCGCCGAGCTGCTCGAACACGAATTGAAGGAAGGCATGACCCACCCGACCCGGGCCGACATCGAGGCCGAAATCCATGACCTCGGCCTGGGGGCCTTCTACCAGCGCTATCGGAGAAGAGACGCCCGCTAAAGTTACGTCGATCACCAGATCCGCGCAAATCCTTGACCTTTCCCCTCTCTCCATCTAGAGTTTAACGGGTAGCTGGCACGGAGAG
>NZ_JBFEFG010000255.1 GCF_040718835.1 Bremerella sp. JC817
AAGCTTCGTCCCGAAACTGACTGCGCAGGTTACGGTGATCGAGGAACAAGCCGGTATCGACGTAGTCCGACAGGTTGACCTCGAACTTCAAGCCACCTTCTTCAACGGTGATGATGTGCGAATCGTCGGCCACTTTTTCGCCACGTCAGCCAGGCGGCGATGGCCATCATCAGGTAAAGCGTCGACCAGACCGGGCCAAAGATCCAATTCGGTGGATTGATCTTCTCGGCGTTCGTTCCGATGGGCTTCTGCCGATTTGCTTGCCCGACCGGAGCGGTGATCTCGCATGTCCGCTGGAATGCCTCGAGCGACCAGTGGAGCGTTCGC
>NZ_JBFEFG010000256.1 GCF_040718835.1 Bremerella sp. JC817
ATCACATCTTGACCGATCTGCCCGTCGCGAGCCAGTTGCATCAGATCTTCGAGCGTCAGCTCGACCGGCCCGGGCGCTTCGGAATCGGGACCGCTTTCGAACCGGAAGCGGAACCCCGACGAACTGCCCACCTGCACTGCCCCGGCCGTGATCCCGGCACCGAGGCAGAATTTCATGTTTCGATCGAACGGATCAAGCGCATCGGCCACCTTGTTGTTATTGCCGATCGCCCGCGTGCGCACGGCCGGCCCCAGGCCCACCCCGCTCATGTCCAGCGTGATGAAGCCGGGGGCTGATTGGCTTGCGGCTCGACGAAGTTGAGGACACGTTCGATCTGCT
>NZ_JBFEFG010000257.1 GCF_040718835.1 Bremerella sp. JC817
GAAAACGATCTTTGACAATTTGGTTGGTAGATGGCATTTTGCGTGACGAAGCGATGCCGGGTTTGAGGTTTTTGACCTTGAGCCAGACAAGACTTCGTTGCGGCATAAACGATGCAATTTCATAGAGTTATATGGTTATTACCAAGAAGTGTTGCTTTTGATTCAGCTTCGGCTGAAACGGAGCAGTGTCGATTGGGAGTTAACCGTTCTCAATAGAGAATCTGGATGTCTATCGGTTGTAGTTCTGGTTGCTACCTGAGAGGGTAGTGCGAAGACTGCTTCACGAAGCATTTAGAATCGTTACAAGATCGGATCTCAGTGGCTGGCTCTTAGACAAGTCAGCCACACGAAAAGAAGTCCGAAATAGTTTGATTGTTCATTGATTGCAAGAGTTGCTAACTCTCGCGAGCTTTGAATATTTGTGGTCAAGCTATTAAGGGCACATGGGGGATGTCTTGGCATCAGAAGATAAGGCGTGGAAGACTGCGATAAGCCTGGGGAAGTTGTCAAACGAACGTTGATCCCGGGATTCCTGTTCAACTCAGGGAACTGAAACATCTAAGTACCTGAAGGAAAAGAAAGAAAAATCGATTCCGTCAGTAGCGGCGAGCGAACGCGGAATAGCCCAAACCTTGAGGATTTTCCTCAGGGGGTTGTAGGGCCTCTCATATGGAAGTTACAAAGCCACCGATTAGCCGATATGACATGGAAAGGTCAACCATAGAGGGTGACAGTCCCGTAGGCGAAAATCGAGTGGCCTTCCGAGAGGTACCTGAGTAGGTCCAGTCACGTGAAACCTGGACTGAATCCACGGAGACCATTCCGTAAGGCTAAATACTCTCTGATGACCGATAGTGAACTCAGTAGCGCGAGTGAAAGATGAGAAGAACCCCGACAAGGGGAGGTATGTGAACCTGAAACCATGTGCCTACAAGCGGTCGGAGCCCGATTTATGGGTGACGGCGTGCCTTTTGCATAATGATCCGGCGAGTTACCGTCTGCGGCAGGTTAAGGCCTTACGGGCTGTAGCCAGAGGGAAACCGAGTCTTAATAGGGCGTTAGTCGTAGGTGGTAGACGCGAAACCACGTGATCTACCCATGAGCAGGTTGAAGCGCGGGTTATACCGCGTGGAGGACCGAACCCACTTGGGTTGAAAACCGAGGGGATGACTTGTGGGGAGGAGTGAAAGTCTAATCAAACGTGGAGATATCTCGTTCTCTCCGAAATAGCTTTTGGGCTAGCCTTGAGCCACTACACATTGGGGGTAGAGAGACTGAATCGGTTTGGGGCCCTTCCCAGGGTACCCTGCTGGACCAAACTCCGAATACCAATGTGACTATCTCAGGAGTCAGTCCGCGAGGGATAAGCTTCGCGGTCGAGAGGGAAACAACCCAGACCGTCTGCTAAGGTCCCGAAGAGATGCTCAGTCACTAAGGAAGTTGAATTGCCGAGACAACCAGGATGTTGGCTTAGAAGCAGCCACCATTTAAAAAGTGCGTAACAGCTTACTGGTCGAGCAATTCTGCGCCGATAATGAACGGGAGTAAGCATCTCACCGAAGCAGCGGATTCGAAAGAATGGTAGGAGAGCGCCGATCGTCAGATACGAGCCGTACCGTAAGGAGCGGTGTTGGGGCGATCGGGTGATTATGCCGGAATGAGTAACGATAAAACAGGTGAGAATCCTGTTCGCCGAAAGCCTAAGGTTTCCTGGGGAAGGCAATTCCGCCCAGGGTTAGCCGGTCCCTTAGTCGAGGCTGAAAAGCGTAGACGATGGACAACGGGTCAATATTCCCGTGCTACGGTTGTGGACTGATGGAGGGACGGCGTTTCAAAGGTGATCGGACTGGTGGAACAGTCCGTGGGCTCTAGCAAGGTGAGGAATAGGCAAATCCGTCCTCGTAATCCAAGTTAGAGTGCTGACTCTTCGGAGGTAATCATCAGCGGGACGTCCAAGAAAAGCTTCTAAAGGTTGAAGCAACTGTAACCGTACTAAAACTGACACAGGTAGGCGAGTCGAGTAGACTAAGGCGCTCGGGAGAACGGTGGTTAAGGAACTCTGCAAAATGACCCCGTAAGTTCGCGATAAGGGGTGCCCCTGATGGTTCACGCTGTTGGGGGCCACAGAAAATCGGCTCTGGCAACTGTTTATCAAAAACACAGGACCCTGCCAACTCGCAAGAGGATGTATAGGGTCTGACGCCTGCCCGGTGCCGGTAGGTTAAGGAAGCGGGTGCAAGCTCTCGACCGAAGCCCCGGTAAACGGCGGCCGTAACTATGACGGTCCTAAGGTAGCGAAGTTCCTTGTCGGGTAAGTTCCGACCTGCATGAAAGGCGTAATGACTGGAGCACTGTCTCAACCACCGACCCGGTGAAATTGTAGTCGTGGTGAAGATGCCACGTTCCCGCAGTTAGACGGAAAGACCCCGTGAACCTTTACTGTAGGCTGATATTGGTCTGAGATATGTTTTGTGTAGGATAGGTGGGAGGCTTTGAAGTCGGCACGCCAGTGTCGATGGAGCCATCCTTGAAATACCACCCTGAATATGTTTTAGCTCTAACCTAGAATTTCTGTGAATCCAGACTAGGAACAGTGTCAGTTGGGCAGTTTGACTGGGGCGGTCTCCTCCCAAAGAGTAACGGAGGAGTGCAAAGGTACCCTCAGCCTGGTTGGTCATCAGGCATAGAGCGCAATGGTAGAAGGGTGCTTAACTGTGAGACCCATAGGTCGAACAGATACGAAAGTAGGTCATAGTGATCCGGTAGTCCCGAATGGAAGGGCTATCGCTCATCAGATAAAAGGTACTCCGGGGATAACAGGCTTATCGCATCCGAGCGTCCATAGCGGCGATGCGGTTTGGCACCTCGATGTCGGCTCATCACATCCTGGGGGTGAAGAAGCTCCCAAGGGTTCGGCTGTTCGCCGATTAAAGTGGTACGTGAGCTGGGTTCAGACCGTCGTGAGACAGGTCGGTCCCTATCTGCTGTGGGCGTACGAAACTTGAGGAGATTCTTCTTTAGTACGAGAGGATTTGGAAGGACGTTCCTCTGGTGTCCCAGTTGTCATGCCCGTGGCACGGCTGGATAGCTATGAACGGAAAGGATAAACGCTGAAAGCATCTAAGCGTGAAGCCCGCTCCAAGATTAGGTTTCGTAAGTATTTATACGAGAGTCCCCTGGAAGACGACCAGGTTGATAGGCCAGATGTGTAAGCTCAGCAATGAGTTCAGCTAACTGGTACTAACGGACGAATGCTTGACCACTTATATTCAACGCTCTCAAGAGCATGAATAATCAAGTGACGATTCACAGATTCTCGATTGATCGAACGTTCGCAACACACGCGAATACATCTACCAAGCCAAATTGAGCTTCGTGAGGCCCTCACGTTTCACGGAGCTCCTTCCGGTGACCATATGGTTGTGGAAACACCTGTTCCCTTTCCGAACACAGCAGTTAAGCACAACCAGCCGATGATAGTGCCCACCAGTGCGAAAGTAGGTATCGCCGGATTCATTTACACTTCAAAGCCCCGTTCATACGAACGGGGCTTTTTTGTTGCGCTGATG
>NZ_JBFEFG010000258.1 GCF_040718835.1 Bremerella sp. JC817
TCGCAGTTTGGTGGGTTAGCGCCGCGTTCCTGTTCTACTACGACCGGGATGCGTTCATCGACTTCGGCGGCCGGGACGCCTAACCTCGCGCTGCAGCGGACCCGGCCCGCCGCGGGCGGTTTCTGGTATCATCGAGGTCACTCTCGGCGGGCCGGTCCGCTGAGCTTGGGCGTTAGGGGGCGGGGGTAGAAGGGGTATGGACGAAGACTCGAATCCGTATGCGGCGCCCGATTCCCCCATCAACGGCATACTTTGTTCGGAGCCTGTACCTACTGGCGGATTCGCTTCCTCGCTCTCCGTATGGCACC
>NZ_JBFEFG010000260.1 GCF_040718835.1 Bremerella sp. JC817
GCAGATGGGCCGTGCTCGCGTTGACGTGCTGCACGAACTTGGTTCGCGTACCGGTGTCGAAGACCTGCGATCGCTCGCCGCGATTCTGATTCAGGCCGACAAGTTCGGTTCGAGTATCGCCCAGGCACTTCGCGTGCAGACAAACGTTGAATGGTTTCGATCTTGATCAGCTTGCTCGCGAGGCTGTTCAACTCGCCGCCGAGATCCTTCAGGCAAGACCGATCTGCCAGCGTTCGCGGTGCTGCCTCAGTTGATGGGACGTGGCGGTGGCAATATGCCCAACGGCCAAATCGGACCCGACGTCACCGGCAATCCCATGCTGGCTCACAAGGCGACCCACGAAGGTCGTACCGCTGTGGAAGCGATCCTCGGTCCAGGCCAGTAGCTTGCTGACGGTTGCCGAGGATTCGGTCGGGTCAACCAGCAAGTGAACATGCTCGGGCGACGGGCAGGTTCGATTCTTCCGTGCTACGAGTCACCAGCAAACCGGCAGCCAACGAGATCAGAAACGCGGGAACCTGGCTCACCAGCCAGGGCTACGGCGATCTGGCATGTCATGGCAACCAGGTGATCCAAACGCCGAACCTCGACCGGCTGGCATCGCAGTCGTCGCAGTTGTCGAACTATCATGTCGCTCCGACAGAAGGGTCGAAGTCTCCGGTCGTGATCCAAGTCGACGAGAACGGACGAATCACGCTCGCCTCGGATGACCCCGCCGCCCTCGATCTGCTGGAGGACCTGCTGATCGACCTGCTGGCGATAGATGGCCAGCAGTTCCTGGAAACGAGCATCCTCGAACTCGATGCGTCCGCTGATGCGGCCATAGT
>NZ_JBFEFG010000261.1 GCF_040718835.1 Bremerella sp. JC817
CCGGGATTTCGGCCAGCCGGTTGAGATCACCATCGCTCAGAACCTGGAACCGCTCCGGCGAAAACTGGAGCCGTTCAACGTCTCGGTCACCCCGGAACGCTACGACGTGTTCGCTTTGAATAACGGCACCGGATTCATGCATCAGGATACGGATCTGCCTTATCTCCTGACGATCAGCAACACCCGCCAACGACCAATCCGCGTGCGGATCGTGCGGACTTTGCTCCCCGCCGATGGCCAGGAAGACGAACCGATTCCCCTGGGTGAGACCAAAGGTGTCGAGCTTCAACCCGGCACGCCCTGGGA
>NZ_JBFEFG010000262.1 GCF_040718835.1 Bremerella sp. JC817
CAATACCGAGGCTCCGCCGCCGAGACCATTGAACAGGGCCACTAGCTGCGGCATCTGGGTCATTTCGACCTTCACCGCCAGCGCCCTGATGGCCCGGAAGCGGTGGGGGCTGGGTCTGGTGGCGCTGCTGGCAAGCCTTGCGGTGTTCTTGATCAATGTGAGCTACCCGGAATGGACCGGCGGATGGTCGACCGGGCCGAGGCTGCTGGTGCCGCTCCTGCCGTTCGGGATGATCGGCGTGGCGGGGCTGCTGGCGGCCGGGCCAATCCGAAAGCTAGGGCCAGGCAAATTCTGCGGCTGCTCGACGATCCCCACGATCGTTATCTTGTTTTCTGTTTGCGGCCCCATTCCTCCCAAGTAATTACTGGTTTTCCTTGGCGTCCATTTATGACAGTGATGCTATCGGTAGCGCCAAACCATAGGTTGCGTTCAGGATCGTAACGAAGGTTTCGTAGTCGCCACTGTTCGTTTTATCCAGCAAACAGAGCGAGAAACCACCGGCAGCACCAAAGCCCGGTACGGCTGGCGGCTCGAAGAACTCGAGCTTCACATCCGAG
>NZ_JBFEFG010000263.1 GCF_040718835.1 Bremerella sp. JC817
CGATCTGGATGCCGAGATCCTCGTCGCCGTCGGTCTTCAGGTCGTCCAGGATCTTGGCGGCCCGGACCAGAGTCGTGCCGCCGCCGGGGACGACCCCCTCTTCGATGGCCGCGCGGGTGGCATGCAAGGCGTCCTCGACCAGGGCCTTACGCTCCTTCATCTCGGTCTCGGTCGCGGCGCCGACGTTGATCTTGGCAACGCCGCCTGCGAGCTTCGCCAGCCGTTCCTGGAGCTTCTCGCGGTCGTATTCCGAGTCGGTGGTGCTGATCTCTCGCTTGATCAGTTCCGTGCGGCCCTTGATCGCGTCGGCGGTCCCGC
>NZ_JBFEFG010000264.1 GCF_040718835.1 Bremerella sp. JC817
CTAGAAGCTGTTTCAAAACCCTGACGTTATAAGCTTGCGCCAGGCAACGATTTGCGTTACACCTACCATCGAAAGGAGTCCTTCGATGGCTGGAAAGCGTGAGGTTCTGCTCACCGACGAGCAGTGGAAAATGGTGAAGCCGTTCATTCCAGAGGTCCCGACAACTCGCCGGGGTGGAAGACCTCGGGCGGATGATCGGGCCTGTTTTGAAGGCATTTTGTGGGTGCTTCGCAGCGGGGCACGCTGGAAGGATCTGCCGGATTGGTATCCATCGCCCAGCACCTGCTGGCGACGATTGGCCGAGTGGGAGGAAGCAGGCGTCTTCGTCGATATGTGGCATGCGTTCATCGATGAGCTCGACGAACAAGGCCGCATCAACTGGGATGAGATCTTCATGGACGGCAGCTTCGCTCCAGCAAAAAAAGGGGCCACGACGTGGGCAAAACCAAACGTGGAAAAGGTACAAAGTGGATGGTGGTGGCAGATGGCCAAGGAGTACCTCTGGCATGTTCCGTCCACTCGGCGTCGAAGGCGGAAGTGAAGCTGGCCGAAGAGACGCTCCAGAAAGCGAAATTCCCCGAGAAGCCGACGCCAGTGGTCGCCGACAAAGCGTATGATAGCGACCAACTTCGAGACGACCTGGCCGAGCAGAATTGGGAACTGGTCTGCCCACACCGCAGGAACCGAAAACGAAAGCCTCGGCAGGATGGCCGAAAGCTGAGAAGATACCGCCGCCGCTGGATCGTCGAACGAACGATCTCGTGGATCGGCAACTTCCGTCGACTGGTCGTGCGGTACGAACATCACTCGTGGATTTACCAAGCCTTCATACATGTAGCGTGCGGGCTCATTTGTTTACGTAGGTTTTGAAACAGCCCCTAAGACCGTTGAAGCTGCGATGCCGCAGCAAATTACACCTCCGCCCGCCGACTCTACGAAGGCGGTAAAGTGGGAAGCGGGATACGCTCCGGAACCCGTCTTTATCGGAACGTGCAATAACGTAGCAGGTAAGGAGATCTTCCTGCTGGGCGTGCGTTTTGACAACGACAAGCGACTAACGGACCCTTCCTCCGGGTTTTTCCTGCATTTTCTCATCGTCGATCCCAGCGACTCGAAAACGAAGATGCACCGACTATTTCAGCAGAGAAACGTGGCGTATTCCGAGAGCGGGGTACCAGGTGACACGTTATCTGTCAAAGAAGTCGATAAGTCGGAGCGGCAAAAGATCTCACTGCCCAAACGTCACGAGAGAGCAGTGAGATGGCCTTTGTTCGATGGGAACCCTATGCAGTTCCTGGCACAGTTCTACCTGCCCAACACCGCAACTACAAAAAAGTATTTGTCTTGGGATGACACGGTCTTTCTTTTCCAGGCCATCAAGGACGATGAGCCTATCTATGCGGCAACGATGCATGATATCGGACAGCAGACGGCAGAAGATCACTATGCAGCTGAGCGGTAAGTATGGCCGAACCTTTTGCCAATCGCGGCTGGGTGGCACTGCTAATTTTAGCCTTTTGCCAGGCTTTCCGAGGTGTGCCACGGCTGCCCTCAGCAGTGTGAACCTGCGACGCAAAAGAAGAAAGAGTCTTAGCCCCTTAATCTCTTCTGTTAATCTCTTTAAAACCACGCCCTATGGGTGTGGTTGCTTAGTCCGTGAACGCCGTGTCCTTTCTTATCCATAGTTCGTGGGGAAAAGATGCTTTGCGACCCACCAATGGCTCTATATCCCCCTTGGCATGAATCCCAGAATGAAACGAGGTGACCAGGAAAAAGCAATGATCATCAGATTGAATTAGAATGTTGTACACATGGTCCGAGTTGGCAATGGTTTGCCTTCTATCTTCCGAAGGCAAACCTTTGTCCTCAATCGCCAAGATTGTACCTTGAAAGTCGTCAACATAGAAGAATCTATCGCATTCAATTGTTGTTAGGCAGTTGACAGGTTGCAGGTAGCCTTCCACTGCAGTATTTGGCGCACATCCAGCAAGAATGCCTATACACCCCGAGACCATGGAGATACACAAACGATTTAGTGTTTTGAAATTGCCACGACAGAAGTCTTTCATTTGGGAGCCTTCGATAATGCGAATGAAGGTGGCTGAGCTACCGGTCCAGAGCTAGAGTCTCCATCAACTTCAATCCACTCTTCTCCTCCAATCGTGAAAAAGTTCGTCTTCGCCTTCTCGGTGTTTATAGAAGAAAAGAGACCAAGACTCTCAAATCCTCTTTTCTCAGGTCTTTTCCCGGACGCTGACCCGCTCGAAGCGGCCAACAATTAACCCTCGTCCCAGCCTTCCAGTTGCTCCTGGAACTCAAGCCACTTGCCTTCCAGTTCCGAGATCTCGTCGGCCAGTTCGGTGAAGCGGGCGTGGACTTTCTGGGCTTCGGCGGCGTCGGTCACGGTCAGCAGTTTGTTGTTCAGAGCCTTCCGTTCGTCATCGAGCTTGGCGATTTTGCTTTCCAGCTTGTTCAGCTCTTTCCGGGCGGCACGGGCCTGTTGGTTACGCGCCTTGCGTTCTTCTTTGGCCAGGTCGCCGTCGCGGTTATCGCCACCGCTTTGACCGGCGGCAACGTTGCCATCTTCGTCGTCGATTTCCTGGCTGAGGCGATAGAGGTAATGCTCGTAGTCGCTCGGGATGTGCGTCACTTTGCCGCCACCCACTTCGATAATCTGCGTGGCGATGCGGCGGACGAAGTAGCGATCGTGGCTGGTGAAGATCACGGTGCCGTTGTAATCGTCCAAAGCTTCGCACAACGAGTCGACCGTTTCGACATCCAAATGGTTGCCAGGTTCGTCGAGGATCAGGATGTTGTATTTGCCCAGCAGCAAGCCGGCGAGGCAAAGTCGAGCACGCTCGCCACCACTGAGCACTTTCACCTTTTTCTTCACATCTTCGCCACGGAAGAGGAAGCTACCAGCGACGCTAAGTAGTTGCTGATGATTGATCGACGGATCGCGGACGCTCAGCAGGTAATCTTCGACGGTGTCGTTCGCCGGTAGCGAACTGTAAACATGCTGGGCGTAGACGCCGATTTCGGTGCCATGGCCCCATTTCACTTCGCCTGCCTTAGGATCGAGCGAACCGACCAGCGTGCGAAGGAATGTCGTCTTACCCTGACCGTTATCACCGACCACCGCCGCGCGGGCACGGTGTTCGATGTCGAGGGTAATTCCGTCCGCAATCAGCTTATCGGGATAGCCGATCGAAAGATCTTCGCAGCGGACCGCGGTTCCCTTACGAGGGTCGACCTGGGGAACACGAATGTAGGCGCTTGCTTCTTCTTCTTCGATTTCCAGCAGACTCAACCGGTCGAGTTGCTTCTGTTTGTTCTTCGCCTGGGCGGCGGTATTGGCACCGGCGCGGTTCTTATCGATGAAGGTTTGCAGTTGCTTCTGCTTCGCCTTGGTAGCGGCGTTCACGCGTTGGTCGTGTTGCTTTCGCTCTTCGCGATATTCGATGTACGATTCGATCGTGCCAGGGTAAAGCGTCAGCTTACCGCGCGACAGTTCCAAGGTTTGGTTGCAGGTCTGCTTCAAGAAACCTCGATCGTGCGAAACGATCAGATAGCCACCCTTGTAGCTCTTCAAGAATCGTTCCAGCAACATCTGGGTACGAATGTCGAGGAAGTTCGTCGGTTCGTCCAGGATCAGAAACGTCGGATCGTGCAGCAGCAGGGCGGTCAGCTTGACACGCGTTTGCCAACCGCCAGAAAGGCTGTGGACCGGAACGTCGAGCATCGCCCCTTTGATTTCAAACCGAGCGGCGACTTCGCCACACTTCCAGTCGGGCTGCTCGCTGTCGCGCATCAGAAACTCGACGACCGTCTCGCCAGGGACAAACGGGTCGTGCTGGCGAAGGTAACCAAGTCTTGTCTTGGGGTGCAGCACCACCTCCCCTTTTTCTAGTTCCTCGTCACCGAGGATCGCTCGGCAGAGGGTCGACTTGCCGGCCCCGTTGCGGCCGACCAGGCCCACTTTGTGGTCGTCGGTGATGGCGGCCGTAGCGCCGTCGAGGAGCGTTTTGTGACCGAATCGCTTCGTTGCGTTCTGAATGGTAATGACAGGAGGCACGGTGGCAGTTTTCGCTGGAAAGCAAGGTTTCAAAAAAGACGTAACACGATCTTCATCGAGTGCGACTATCGAATCTTTTCTTCGGACCGTATCTTGGTGAGTCCAAAGGAACTAACACGTTTGTGGGGTCTGTTTGCCGGTGTGAAGCCATCGCCCAGATGAACAAGTCGCAATCTTCGGTAATTGTTGCGGAATCCGCTTCCGCGTCCAAGACGGCCTATAACGAAGGCAAGCTGACGCCTGCCGTTCTGGCCGATTTAAAGGCAAAACATCCCAATTTCACGGGAGATTGGCTGCACCTGGTTCAGTTGGAGCAAAGCCTTCGCCGGCCTGGTTCCGATCCGCAGCGCTTTAGCGACTGGAATCTGTGGCGGCACGAGGCCCTGGAAGGGGACCAGCCGCAGGACAAAGTGGTTCACCTGGAAGGCATTTCGCTGCGAAGCGCCGACCTGCGAGGCGTTCACCTGGAAGGGGCCGTGCTTCGCGACGCGACCGTTGCCGCCAGCGATTTTCGGGGGGCCCGTCTCGCCGGAGCGATCCTGACCGAAGCGAATCTCTCGTTCTGCGATTTCGCCGAAGCCGATCTGGCCGAGACCGATCTGCAAGATTGTAACCTCGATCATGCGAATTTTCGGAGTGCCAATCTTGAAAAGGCAAATCTAACCGGAGCGATCCTGACCTCCGCGAAGCTAAAACAAATCCAAGCGGCCGAGGCCAACTTTGGCCGTGGCAAACTGGTGGCGGCCGACCTGACCGGAGCGAACCTGGCCAGGGCCAACTTCGAGCGAGCCAACCTGGCCGACGTGACCCTGGACTCGGCTTGTCTTGATGGGGCGAGCCTGAACGATGCCGACTTGAACTATGCCAATCTGCAGAATGCCAGCCTGAAGCAAGCTGACCTACAGCGGGCGAATCTGCACGGGGCATCGGCCCACGGAGCCAATTGCGAGAAAGCGGACTTCACCGCGGCCATCTTGCGACAAGCGAACCTTGGCAACTGCGATCTGCGGGGGACGATTGGCCTGCTGCTGGACGAAACGTTCGTTACCGGCGGCGAGTTCGATGCGAAAGCGAACGACCCCTGGACGCGGCTGCTGCAAACGTACACCTGGCGAAACCTGGCCCTGGTCGGTCTCTTTTTCGGGCTGCTCGCGATCCCATTTACGGTTGGGGGCTATTTCAAGTCGGCGAAGGAGTTGATCGAACGTCCCATCCCGCGGCAGGTCGAAGAGATCTCCGCGAACTTCTTCAAAGTGGCTCATACCGATTACGAGATCGAAGAGTTCCTGCGATTCCGCTACGACGAATTTTATGCTCCGCAGGTCAATAACCTGGCTAGTCGCTGGACGCATATCTACCTGGCGCTGGGTGGCATCGACGGGATGATCTTCTGGTGCACGGTCACGGCGATGACGTTCTGCCTGATGCAGCGCTGGGCACTGACGCGAAGCATACAGCGGCTGCAATCGCAGAACGCGATCTTTCGCCGGACACCCAAGCTGAACGAGTACATGGGGCCGTACGGTCCGATCGGTGAAGAACCGCATAGTTGGTACTTCGCGTTCGCCAAGTGGTTGCAAGGACACGTTGTCGAAGAACGAGTCGACCATGGGCAACCGCAGCAGACAATGCGACCACTGCGCTGGGCCGGGTTCCCGGGTTGGTGGCTCGCGGCGATGCGGTCGATCAATCCCCTTTGGAAGGCGACCCCGGAGAACCTCAAGCGAACGCCGCCTCCCTCTTGGATCGACGCCCTCGGCATGACGCGGATCGACCGGATGAACCAGTCGCTGACCTGGGGGATCGCCGTGATCATTCTGTTTCTGATCTGCCGACTGGTGATCGAGATGGTGCTGGGGAGCCAATTGCACTTCGGCCAATAGCCAAGATTGCCGGAATTGTGCAGTGCTTAGACACGGTTTTCACGCAGATGCGGCGATCCGAAACGTGCTGTGTTGGCCGTTACAGCCGGTACGACCGCTTCAGATGGTCGATCTTGAGCCCAACTTGCGCGGAAGAATCATCCGCTTTCCCGTATCGACACGTTTTTCCGCAGTACGGGCCGGCTCACAATGACCTACCTTTAAGAAGCATTCGGCAACGGGATATCTGGGGCCGAAGTTTTCCTGTGTTGGATCTGAACTCGGCCAGAAACAAGCATGTCTGTAACTACACCTATTGCCACCCAGTGCCACGGCTACACGCCGGTTCCGATGGCGCTAATGACGCCTGACGAGGTGCCTGCGGTAGATCTATACCGACGCGACCTGAACACGGGCCGGTTGCAGTTGTATCGCGCCGCGAACGTTCCGATCACCCAGGACGACTTGAACAAGCTCTCCGAGGCCCAGATCAACTGGCTTTACGCGGCCGAGATCGATCCGGAAGAAATGCAGATGGTCATTCGTCGCAAGCTGGACGCCCTCGTCCGCGACGACTCGGTCGGCATCCGAGATCGCTTCCGTAAATTGAACGATATCGTGACCGAAGTGTTGTCTTCGGCGTTCGAGGTGAACAACACCGACGAGATCGTTTCTTCCAGTGCCGAGATCGGCCAACTGGCGGTGCGAGTGCTGTGCGAAGACGAGATGACCGCGGGCGATCTGATCTCGCTGATGCACCACGATTTTCAGACGGCGACCCATTCGCTGAATGTTGCCTACATGATGGTGATCCTCGCGCGTAAGATTCACCTGGTGCCAGACGCAGAACTTCCAGCCGTTGCCACCGCTGGCATTCTGCACG
This sequence comes from Bremerella sp. JC817, assembly GCF_040718835.1. NCBI lineage: Bacteria > Pseudomonadati > Planctomycetota > Planctomycetia > Pirellulales > Pirellulaceae > Bremerella > Bremerella sp. JC817. Next base: position 6,821 of record NZ_JBFEFG010000264.1, read on the forward strand.
ACATCGGGAAACTTTCGGTCAGCGATCGCATTCTTTCCAAGAACGATCGACTTCAGCGTCGCGAACAACGCGTCGCCCAGAAACATCCTGCCTTGGGATTCAATCGGCTTTGCCGTCGCGTCGATATCTCGTTCGCCCAGTTGATGGTGATCTATCAACACCATGAACGGATGCACGGACGAGGCTATCCCGTCGGCGCGTGCGACGACGAAATTCATCCTTGGGCACGCCTGTGCAGTATCGTGAACGTATTCGATTCGCTTATCAGCAATCGGCCCTACCGCAAACGTTATCCATTGCACGAGGCAATCTCGATGATGGACGAACATTTGTCGGACGGCCTGGATCAAGAGATGTACCGATGTTGGAAACAGTATATTCTCAAAAAATGAAGCTGCTGTTGGATCGGCTTCGTTGCCGGATCCAGCTGCCAGACCAGTTTGCCGACCTGGAACATCGTCGTGGTGTCTTGCCGTCGCAGTCGAATGATATGCGCCGTGCGGCTCGCGTCTATTGCCCGGGCAAATTGCTGATTGAATCGTTCGCTTCGCTGCCAACCGTTCCGAGGAACCATCAATACGTGGTCGGTTACTCGGTCGATATCTCGTCGACGGGGATTCGTTTTCTTCACGACACCGAACTTTATCCTGGCGAACAAGTCACGCTGTGGACCTCGGCCCAGCGGCTGACCTGCACGGTGATTCGCTGCCGACGACTGAACAAGTCGTGTTACGAAGTGGGAGCGTCGTTTGTCGACGAAGATCCTACTTACGATTCGCCCCAGGATGTCGCCTCGCCCGAGCAAGAATCGCTCGCTGGCCAGGACTTCTTGAACTAGCCCTGCGACGGGCGGCGCCTGTTAACTTTTCTTTCAATTGTATTCACGTCTGTTGACTGTTAGTCACGCGTGCTTTATCCATGGTGTCAAGTCCCATGTAGGTTTGCCCGAAGGAGAATGGCCGTGAGCGTGGCTCGAGAGTATCTGGATGGAAACGCTGCGGATATCGTCACCGCGATCCGCACTTTGTTTCAAGAGCGAGGCAGCTCGCAGTATGGCTTCGAGGCGGTCACGCAGCTTGAACATGCGCTGCAGTCGGCAACGTTGGGTCTCGAGCAGAATGCTTCGTCCGAGTTGATCTCTGCCGCGCTGTTGCATGACGTGGGGCATCTTCTGCACGACCTGCCCGACGATGCCCCTGAGCAGGGAATCGACGATCATCACGAGAACGTCGGCTTTCACTTCCTGAAGACGCACTTCGGTCCCGAGACCTACGAGCCAGTGCGACTGCATGTCGCCGCAAAGCGTTACCTGTGTGCGACCCGAGAAGGATATCACGACCAGCTCAGCGAGCCCTCGCAGGTCAGCTTGCGTCTGCAAGGGGGGCCGATGTCGGATGCCGAAGTAAAAGAGTTTGAAGCGAACCCGCACTACGAAGCGGCGATCGAGCTGCGGATCTGGGACGATACCGCCAAGGTGCCGAACCTCGTCACGCCGGGCCTCGATCAGTTCGAGGCCCATTTGCGTCAATCGCTTCGCCCGGCTTAAGGCTGCCAGGCTTCGTCGAAGAAGTCGGCGGCGAACACCTTGCCAGGGGCCGAGCCGTCCGGGTGCTGCGAGATATCGATCAACGCCCAGTCAGGCAGCTTCGGATTTTGCAGGCTGTTGGTGCGGTCATGATCTTCGCGGAAGGTAGGACCACTGTTGATCACCAGGTACTTCTTCGGATTCAACGGATTCGGGTAGATCATCACTGGGACATGGTTGGCGGCGTCGGCGGTATGCTTGCCGATAGCGACTTCCTGGGCGTCCCACTTCAGCGGAAGCTTGTCGATGCTCTTCTTCAGAATCGAGTTCGTTTCTGGTGTACCCCAGGCCACGATGTTGTACTTCTTCAGGTCGTCGGGGGTGACGTCTTTGTCGAGCTTCGTTCGCAGCTTGCCGCGGAACAACGCCTGCCAGCGATCGGCCAGATGCTTTGACTCGAAATCGACCCAACGCTGCACGACCGCGTTGGACGACTTGCCAGAAGGTAACACGACCAGGAACGGTCCATAGAACGCGTCATCGATCGGGCCCTGCAATCCTGGCGACTTGATCAACTGCTTGGCAGGCGTGTCCTTGGTGCTGACGCTCCAATGTTCGCCTTTGGTCAGATAGATCGCGTCGGCCGATTCCTGCGTCAGATCGACCGGCAGTTTGTCGCCGTCGATTTCGAGGTTGAATTTCTTCTTGTCGCCGACGTCGAGCTTCATGCGGGCCACGTTACGCGTCACCACGAACAGCTCGTCGTCCGACTTCCATAAGGCACCGACGCGGCTGTCTTCCCAATGACGGTTCAACTCCAGCAGTTCGACCCAGTGCATCGAACCATAACGCAGCGTCGGCGTCTGAAGACTGACGTTTTGTGGGTAGGCTTCCTGACCCGCGTCCCGGGCCAGCTTTACCATTTTCAAGATTTGCTCCAGCGTTTCCGGAGCGTACTTGTGACCCATCTTGGGGCCAATCAGATGGGTGAGCTGCTGGCCTTCCTTCTTGAAGGCTTCTTCCATCACGCGAGCCGCTTGGATCTGCTTGTCGTTCTCGCCGCTGTAAGCAACGACCGGCAAGTTGAACAGGTTCGTCGTGTAGTTCGGAACGTCGTACAGCTTCCACAGTGTTTGCTCGTACTGTGGCGGGAAGTTCTCTGGCTTCAGGTTCTGGTAGCGGGCCGTTTCCGCGAAGCCGGCACCAGGGCTCATGGCGACGAAGTTCTCCGCATAATGGGCACCGATGTGCCAGCAGCCAGCGCCCCCCATCGAGAAGCCCATCAGGACGATTCGTTTATCGTCGATCTTGTACTGTTGTTTGACCGCCTCGATGGCGTCCATCACGTCGATTTCGCCCGCCGACTTGAAGCCGATGCACTGCCGGCCAAACGGATGCAGCACGATCGCGTCTTCTGGCGAAATCTGACCGGTTTTGGTCGAACGTTCGTGAATGAAGTGCATGTCGGTCGACTTGTCGCCGCGACCATGCAGCCAGATGTAGAGCGGCTGTGGCTTGCTGAGGTCGAGCTCTTTCGGAATGACCAGCCCATACGGCTGAACGCTTCCGTCGACGTCGCTGGTATAGCCACGAACCAGCAAGCCAGATTGTTCTTTCCAAGGCGTTTTGCCAGCGGCCAGGCTGGCGGCACGATTCTGGGCCATGATCAAGCAGGCCTGAGCCTTCTTGATGTCCCCTTCGCCGTAGAACTCGTTGTGCTTCAAGGCGTATTCAACTGCCTTGCAATAGACGGTTGCATCGGCAGCCAGGGCGTGGTCTTCGACTTTGGCACAAGCTTCGACCGCTTTGGCCAGGTCTGCTTCCAGCGACTTCCGGGTTTCTTCGGGCAGCTTGTAATTGCTTGGGGCGGGCAAGCGATGCGGGATTGGCTTGATCGGATCTTCAGCCGCGGCGAACGAGACAAACAACGCAATCAGAACGACAGCGACGCTGGGGCGAATCATGGCAGGCTCAACGAGGAAGGAAGGGGAGTGAGAAAGGCGAGATGGAAAATCGGCAAGCAGACAGTCGGGTGAGGAGACGCCTGCTTGCCGAAAATTCCAAAGCTCGATGAGAGCATTCGGTCAGAGAAACGACTATTTCTCGACAACCCAAATGTTGCGGTACACGACTGGATTGCCGTGACCCTGCAGGTAGATCGCGTCCTTTTCAGGGCCTTCCTGGTGACGGCCTGGCGTGTTGCTGGGCAGTTCCAGATTGTCGTGAATGACAACGCCATTGTGTTTGATGGTTACGCGAGCGTTCTCGGTCTTCTTGCCTTCGGCGTCGTACTTCGCGGCGGTGAAGTCAACGTCGTAGGTCTGCCAGGTAAGTGGCGGGTAGCACATGTTGACCTGTGGCTTCGAGATCTTGTAGATACCGCCACATTCGTTGTCTTCGCCCGACAGGCCAAACGAATCGAGGACCTGAACTTCGTAACGGCTCTGGACGTACAGGCCGCTGTTACCACGGGCCTGACCACGAGCGTCTGGCTTGAATGGCGTGCGGAATTCGAGGTGCAGCTGGTGATCGCCGAACTTGTCCTTCGACGCACAGTCGGCCAGCAGCAGGTCTTCTTGAACGATCTTGCCGTTCTCGAAAGCTTCGGCGCTCGAACCGTCGAACAGAACCTTGGCACCTTCCGGAGCCTTGGCACCCAGGGTTGGGCTCTTACGAACGACCTTCTTCAGCGTGCCGACTTCGGTACCATCTTCGCCGACGATCTTGATTTCGCTGGGGGTCAGCGTGGCCACAAAGTGCATGCCTTTGAATTCGACCTTGTCACCGCTGGCGGTGCCTTCCGACTTCAGCAGATCGCCGTAGTCGCCACCGTCGTAACCATCGCCTGGCAGACCGCCTGGGTAGGCAACGGCCTGAAACTTATCGTGACCCAGGGCAATCACCTGGACGCCGTACTTCTTCTGCTCGCCATCCGCACTGACGGTACCGGTGTACTCGCCCTGCAGTTGGTACGAGGCTGGCGCTTCGTCCTGGGTGGTATAGGTCTTGGTGTCGTCCGCGGCAATCAAAGCCAGCGGAGCGGCGACTGCGAACAGGGCAGCCAGAATTGCGTGGGCAAGGGGACGCTGCATGATGAACTCCCGGTAGTTTATCTGGGGGGTGAAAGTGCAAAGGAGAGGGACGATTCATTGTGGTTTGCCACGGTCGACGATGCAACCATCCACCCAGAATCCCCCTAGCTGGCGGTTGATCGCCGGCGAGGGAATCCGATCGGGATGGTTTGTGGCGGAAGCCGACGACCAGCGTGCAGGGCCCGAGTCATCTCGGTTTGCTCGGCCGGTTCGACCTGCTTCAGGAACTGGATTTCGCCTCCGCGTTTGAAGGCAACCAGTTGGCCGTTCTGCCAGATCAAAGCATTCGTGTGGATGGCTGGAACCTTGGCGTCGTCGGACATAACTCCAGCCAGGTTCAAAGGATCGGTGCCACTGACCGCGACCCAAGGATCGTCGGCTGCGGCCTCACGAAGCTTACGCAGGGCATAGATGGCTTGTTCGGTGCCGTACTGCTCGCCGCCGGCATTTTTCACAAAACGACCTCCACGCAGCTCGCCACGGCGTTCCATTCGGCGAAGCATCGGTACCAGTTGAGCCCACGAAGGAGCCGCCGTTTCACGATGAAGCAGGTCGCGGAAAAGCACCCCGTACCGGGCCACCAACTGCATGCACCAGCGATGCAAATAGTCTTCGGCGGTCACTTCTTCGACGATGCCGGGGAACAGAGACCAGCGACCGGCCCGGGCTGTCGCGTTGCTCTTACGGCGATTGCGAGACTTCTTTGCGCCAGACTCGTCGACGATTGTTCGCACGGCGCTAAAGCTGTCGCAGGTCACCAGCCCCAGTGCGGCCAGTTCCCGCAGTGCTTCGTCGAGGTGCGTTGGCAGTAGCTTGGTCAGAACGCGGATGTCTTGATGGAACAATGCCCCGCGAGCCTTGAGAGCTTCGAGCACGTCTTGAGCGTTGCCCCGAGCCAACGCATCGGCAGCCTGGCGAACGTCCGGGATCAGCCAGCCAAGGTTTTCGCGGCGAACAATCGCCATCGGAACACTGCGCCGCAGCGATGCCATGCTGGGGCCTTCTTCGGCATCGCCTTGCGGCGGACGGAGGCGTCCCCAGATCAATTCGCCGGAAGTCAGTTGATCGTCGAGCCAGTCAGGATCGTAGTCGTCCATACGACCAGCGATGAGGCTCCGTTCCCAACTACCGGCCGACGCCTCAAAGCCTTGCAGCAAACCCATCACCGCGTTCAGCCCACGGGCGCCGGTCGATTTGGTTTCGCGTTGCAGGTTCTGGTGCCGCACCAGAAAACGAAGGAAGACGTCTCGTTCGACCGGCTGAATTTGCTGGCGGAGACCATGTACCGTCAAGCGATGAATACGAGCCAACAATCGGCGGTCGCACCACTGCAGGTCCCCTTCGTGCGTCGAGCCTTCGGTCGAATAGTGACCTCGCAAGATCACGCCTTCTGCTTCCACCGATTCGCACGCCGCCATCACGCTCGAATGCTTCAGGCCCCATGACTGGGCGAGCTCTTCCGTCGAAAACGGACCGAGATAAGGACAAACATTGCGGACCAGTTCGACCCACGCTTCATGCGATTCCATCTCTTTGGCGACATCGGCCGGGACATTCACCGCTGGCTTCGCCGTGCCGCCGGGCAGGGCGGCGGTCAGAATCGGAAGCGTCTCGGTCGCGGTCCAGATTGGCTCGTGCCCTTCACGCACGTAGCTGGTGGCCCGGCCTGCTTTGACCAGCTTGTCGAACAAGTCTTGCCATTCCTGACCTTGGGAAGCAGGCAAAGCGATCATCGAACTGAGCACATCGTGAAGTTCGTCCGGATCGCGAGCCGTCGGCCAGGCCTCGCGACGCACCGTAGCGATTGCTTCGGGCGAGAGCTGTCCGAGTTCTTTCATCTCGCCGGGGGCCAATGTGCGACGTGTCGTGACGGCACGCGTGCGGCGGTCTTCGAGCCCGGCCGGATCGAGGAACGAATAAGGGTTCGCGTTGATTCGCTCGTGGGCGAAGGGCGATGGTTCGCGTGTTTGCCGGGCGACAAACTGCACTTCGCCTGCCTCGACCGCACGCAGCAAGTCTTTCCAGCGTTCGACATCCATCCCTTCGGTCAGGCAGTCGTGCAGCGTCTGCTGAACGAGCGGATGGTCGGGGTATTTGATATCTTCGCTATGGTTCTCGAGGCAGCCGACTTGATCGGGAAAGGCCGCCGCCAGTAGGTCGTCTGAGCGGAAGCGGATCATGTGGGGCGGAACCTTCTTGCCTCCCATAAATCGCAAGATGGCCAAGGCTCGGGTCGCGTTCCAACGCCAGCGAATCTGAAACATCGGAAACGCCAGGAGTGCCTGTTCGAGCAAGGCCTGGCCGTTGTTCGAGTTCAGCATCTTGAACATATCTTCCAGCGGGAAGCTATGCTGCGGACCGAGCGAGAGAACAATGCCGTCGTCGTCAGCGCTGGCCTGCAGTTCAAAGTCGAACGAGCGACAGAACCGCTTTCGAAAGGCGAGCCCCCACGCACGATTGATTCGCGTTCCCAGCGGCGAGTGCACGACCAACTGCATGCTGCCTGCTTCGTCGAAGAATCGCTCGAACACAATTTGCTTCTGTGTCGGAACGAGCCCCATCGCGGCGTATTGGGCGGCAATGTACCGGACGGCTTGCATCGCGGCCCACGTGGTCGCGTGACATTCCCCTTCGACCCAACGCACGATTTCGACATCGACTTGATCGAACGACGACTCCAACAGGCTGCCGTCCTGGGCTTGTAGCTTGAATCGCTCGCGCGAGGGATCGTTCTGGGCGGCGACGATCTTCTCGGCAATCTCTTCCCGCAGATCGGCGACTTCCTTCGAGAGCTCGATCGAACGACCAGGCGACTCGCCAAACCAAAAGGGAACGCTCGGCGGCTGGCCTTGGGCATCTTGCACAATCACGTCGCTGCCGCGAATCGCCAGCACTCGCCACGAGGTGTTGCCGAGCAGAAAGACGTCGCCTGCTTTGCTGTCGACGGCAAAGTGTTCGTCGACCGTACCGACGACCTGTTTCTCAGGATCGGTGACGACCCGATATATCGGCATCTCAGGGATCGCGCCGCCAGAAGTCGTCGCGCTGATCCGTGCTCCGCGACGTGGCCGCAGCTTGCCATTGATCCGATCGCGGTGGATGTGCGCCCCGGTCTTGATCGAACGGGTAACCCCTTCGTTGACCATCTCGAGCACGTCTTGATAGCGTTGATACGTCAAGTCGCGATAGGGCCACGCGCGCTTGATCAGTTCGTATAACGCCGCTTCGTCCTGTTCTTCGGCAGCCACCTCCGCCACGATTTGCTGGGCCAGAATATCGAGCGGCGCGACCGGGATCTCGATCCGATCGAGGACGCCTCGTTCGACGCTACGCATCAAGGCCAAACACTCGACCAGTTCGTCGCGGGTCAGCGGGAAGAGGCGTCCTTTGGGGGTGCCGGTCAACGAGTGGCCCGAGCGACCAACACGCTGCAGGAAGTTGGCAATGCTGCGGGCCGATCCGATCTGTACGACCAGGTCGATGTAGCCGATGTCGATACCCATCTCGAGTGAGGCGGTCGCGACGATCGCTTTCAGTTTGCCTTCTTTCAGCCGCTGCTCGGCCGAGTGGCGAATCTCTTTCGAGAGGCTGCCATGGTGGCTGGTGATCACTTCGTCGCCGAGGACTTCGGTCAGCCGGTGGGCGATCCGTTCCGCCATGCGACGCGTATTGACGAAGACCAGCGTGCTGTGATGCGACTGAATCAGTTTAACCAGATCGTCGTAGACTTCGCCCCATTGCTCGTTGGAGCAAACTGCTTCCAGCGGAGAAGGGGGGACGCTGACTTCCAGGTCAAGCTTTCGGCGGTGACCACCATCGACGATCGAGCAGTCGGGCACGCCCTCTTCATCGACGCGTTGGGCTCCTACCAGAAAGCAGGCGATCTCTTCGATCGGCTTCTGCGTGGCGGACAGGCCAATGCGTGTGGGAGGCTCGATGCATTGGGCTTCGAGCCGTTCCATCGTGATCGTCAGGTGAGACCCTCGCTTGTCGCGTGCCAGGGCGTGGATTTCGTCGACGATGATCGTATCGACATGCCGCAGCGTCTTCCGGCTTCGCTCGGCCGTGAGCATCAGGTAAAGCGACTCTGGCGTGGTGACCAGGATGTGCGGAGGTCGCCGAGTCATCGCTTGTCGCTGCGACGAAGGGGTATCGCCGGTGCGAACCGCGGTGCGGATTTGTGGCGGGAGCATCCCCATGCTCTCGGCCATCTCGCAGATTTCCATCAACGGAATATCGAGGTTGCGATGGATGTCGTTGCTGAGGGCTTTCAGCGGCGAGACATAGACGACGTAGGTGGTATCGAGCAACTTTCCGGCCAGCCAACGTCGGAAGAGCCGATCGAGGCAGACCATGAAGGCGGCAAGCGTTTTACCCGAACCGGTCGGGGCGGCAATGAGCGTGCAGCGTCCCTCGGCAATCGAAGGCCAACCCGCGTTTTGCGCATCGGTCGGCTTTCCAAACCGCTTGGTAAACCAGGCCTGAACAACAGGATGAAAAAGCTGGAGCGACATCCCGGGCATTATATCGCACTGTACGGATGTGCATAGCAATTTATCGGCGGACATGCCCGTGCCGCCTTGCAGAGGGGCTACAGCGTTTCGAGCTCGATGTTCTTCAGAGCGGCCCCGGTGTTCCAGGTTCCGATGCCCAGCGGCTTGGTCGTGTCTTGCTCGATCCAGATGCCAAGTTGGCGTCCTTCCGGGTTATACGAGATGATTTTTTCGTCATCGAGCCAGACTTGCACCTTGGTGGGTTCGACCCGAATGCGGATCTTGTACCACTTGTTGTTCTCGAATTCGGTGTAGCCGGTGGTTTCATTTTCGACGGCCGCCATGCCATCGATGTTGGACACTCCGGTGACCCCGCCACCCCAGCCGCCAATGATCAGCGTCTGATGGGCTTCCCCGACTGGGAAGGTGAGGCCGCAAAAGAAGTCGGAACCCTTCACCCGCATCGCTTCCAGGCGAACCTCGTAGTTCATCGTCGGAGGCTTGCCGTCGATCACGATGCCGGTGGCCGGATCCCCTTTGCTGAGCTGGATCGTTCCGTCCTTAACGGTCACTTCGCCGTGGTCTTCGTAGAAGCCTTCGTCGTTGACCTTCCATCCTTTGAGTGTCTTGCCATCGAACAGCTTCTGGACCTTGGCTGCAGCCGGGGCAGGCTTCTCTTCCGCGGAAAGCGTGGCAACAGGAAGGGCGAACAGGCAAAGCATCGCGGCGGCGCGGAGCATGGGCAAACCTCAAGAAACAGGGAAGGGCGAGACTTGTTCGATTCTCGCAGGTGAGGCCCAGCCTGGCAACGGTTGGGCTTATTGGCAGGTCGAGGTGGTCGCTTGACGCGAGAGTTCGCCGAATCGCTGCACGATCTCAAGCAAGGCAGCTCGTTTGATTGGCTTGGTGAAATAGTCGTCGCAGCCAGCTTCCAGGCAGCGCTCGCGATCCCCTTTCAGGGCATGGGCCGTCAGCGCGATGACGGGCTTGGTGAACTCTTCTTCCCGCAGCAGACGCGTGGCGGCGTAGCCATCGAGCACGGGCATCTGCATGTCCATCAGGATCACATCCACGCCGTTGTCGGCTTCCACGCCGGCGGCCATGGATTCCTGGCGATGGCTGCGGACCCAATCGACCGCTTCCTGACCGTTTTCGGCAAGGGTTACGTCGACGCCTGCTTTCCGTAGGAAGGTCGAGATCACGACTTGGTTGTCGTGACCATCTTCAACTAACAGCACGCGGTAACCATCCAGGTTCGGGAGCTCGGGCTTCTTGGAATCGGACGTTGGCTGCCGGACAGGCAAAATGGATTCGCTGGGAACCTCGACCGGAATCCGAACCAGGACCGAGGTGCCGTTACCGACTTCGCTTTCAATATCGAGCGAGCCACCGAGGATATGCACCAGGCGGCGACTAATCGAAAGACCAAGGCCCGGTCCGGCATGGCTGCGCGAAGGGGAATTGTCGGCCTGGTTGAACGGTTCGAAGATTGATTCCAGCCGTGCTGCCGGAATCCCGGCGCCTGAATCGCGAATGATTAATTCGAGGGTCGGCGTTGGGAAGCGATGGAAGTGGATGTCGACACCTACTTCCCCTTCGTGTGTGAACTTGATCGCGTTGTCGATCAGGCGTGAAAGGATTTGACGGGTGCGTGTGAAGTCGATGAACAAGTATTCAGGTGTGTCGGGGTTGAGGTTGACCGCCAGTTTCAAGCCTAGCTCGGTCGCTTTCGGGCGAAACACTTCCACACCACATTGCACCAGATCTTGGATCGAGGTCTTTTCGAGCTTGGCGACTGGGTGGACGGTTTCAATGCAAGACAGTTCCAGAATATCGTCGAGCAGTTTCATCAGCTCTTGGCTGTTGCGGCAGATCGCGTCGACCGAATCGTTGGTGTCCGAACGGTTGGTGAGATCGCGGATCAGGTCGGCATGCCCCAGAATCGCATTCAACGGGGTCCGAATGTTGTGGCTCATGTTCGTCAAAAATTCGTTCTTGGCGATGATGGCGGCTTGGGCTTGTTTGTGGGCCTGGGCCAGTTCGATTTCCACTTCTTTGCGCTGCGTGATATCGACTGCCGAACCAAGAATCATCGAGCGGCTTAGATCGTCCGAGCGGAGTTGCCCGCTGAGGCTATACCAGTGATAAACACCATCGGCATGCTTTAGTCGGCATTCAACCTGAAATCGGCCGGCGTCTTCGTCGAAGTGAATATCGACGGTGCCGTACAGCGTGTCGCGGTCTTCAGGATGTACGAACTCCAGCCATTGTTCTACGTTGGCCGGAAGCTGTTCGTGCGTCAGCCCCAGCATCTGTTGGAAGTGTTCCGAGAGGTAGATGAAGTTGAGGTGGCGATCCCACCACCATAGGCCGACATTCGCTTCGGCTACTGCCAATCGGTACCACTGCTCGTGCATGCGAAAGTGCTGTCTTAAGCGGGCTTCTTCCATTAGCTGACGCATCTTGACGCGAAAGTCTGGCGAATCGAGTTCGTTCCAACGCAGCACATAGGGGGAAACGCCAACATGGGGTTCGTCTTCGATTCGTACGTTCAAGCAGTTGCCCAAGAACTCGGGGGTACGTTTCGGATCTGGCAGAAACGAAGGCTCGCCGTCGCGGTTGGCTACGCGCCAAATACACAAGGCAAATCGATTGCGAATCAGCTCGGGCCAGGCATCTGGCCGGATCAGGGTAATGTGCTCTTGCGAAACGCCGCACGACGAGAGCAACTCGGCGATTTTCATCGAAGGTATCGCTTCCGCAACAATCGCAATCTCAATCTGGTCGAATTCCATCATCGATTTGCCCCCACGCGCATCAATTGCGGCGTGAATCAATGGTCGCTCGAAGTTCGTTACTTTGAGGGGGTGTCGTTTACCGACGTGGCCCCTTTGGCAAAGTTACTTCACAGAACGACCCATTGCTTAGTCAGCAGAGGGAATATGGCCAGACCGAGCCATAGTGGTATCGATCGTAGCGATTAAAGTACCTAAAACAGCTAGAAGCGAAGTCGAAAAAATCGGGGCTGTCTGAGACGCGATTAATGTTTCAGCAGTTCTTCGCGATATCGAGCCATCACGTCCGCCCGGACCAGCAAGCCGATCAGCACGCGCTTGCCACCGGTCGTGATTTCGACCGGCAAGGTGCCGACGTCGCGCGAACCGAAGTCGCGCAGCGCCTCCAGCAGGTTCTCGTCCGGAGAAACGGCGATTGGCGAGATCATGGCAATGTCGTGCGCATTGACCAGGTACGGAGAGATATCGGTGTCGAGCACCCGGTGCAGGTCTTCCGGGCGGATGATCCCGTGCAGGCTGCCATCTTCGTTCATCACCGGCAGGCTCTCGATATGAGGGTTCTCGCGGGCGATCTTGATAATCTGCATCAGGTTGTCGGTGTACTGCACCGTCGGAAACTTGCGGACCATCACCTCGCGAACGGCGATGTTCTCGATATGGTGTAGGTCGTGGCTGCGGGCGATTGATTCGCCTCGGCGCGAAAGCTTCTTTTCGTAAATACTTTCCGGATCGATCCAACGGGCAATCAAGCTCGAGATGCCAGCCGCCGCCATGATCGGCAGGATAATGCGATAGTCGTCGGTAAGTTCGTACACCACGACAATCGCGCTTAAGGTTCCGTGCGTGGTGCCAGCGACGACGGCCCCCATCCCCACCAGCGCATACGCCCCTGGGTGATCGCACCACTGCGGTGCGAAGAGGTTCAAGAACAGCCCGATCACCGCGCCCGTGGTCGCTCCGATAAACAAACTGGGCGCAAAGATACCGCCAGAGCCACCACCCGCCAGGCAGGCACTCGTAAGGAACGGCTTCACAATCACCAGCGGCAGCAGCCAGATCAGGTTCTGCCACATTTGATGGCGAGAGAGGCGAATATTCTCGTGATGCTTGTCTTCGGCCGTCATGTCGGCGTCGGTCAGCTTCTGAGCGTTTTCCAGATGCAACGTATGGCTGATCGCCGCGTAACCAGTTCCGTACAGCACGGGGATCGGGTGTCTGCGATCCGGGTCTTGCTGGGCGGCTACCGATTGCTCGGGAGCGATCGGATAGATCATGTAGTAGCCAGTTCCGATGATCCCCAGCAGCAGCCCACACGCGATGGCGCGGACCCAATGTTTGGGGATCCAATATTCCGACTGGTCTTCGAAGTAGTACAGCAGCTTGGTGAAGCCGACCGCCATCAGGCCGCACACCACGCCGAGCACAATGTACGACGGAAGTTCGTAATAGGCTCCGTCGAACTGATGGTCGATGTGAGGGAACTCAGGCGTGTGCTCCCCTGTCGAGCCATGGTTCTGCTGGACGACATTCGCCAGCACGGCGGCAATCACGATCGGTGAAAGGCTTTCGACGGCGAAGTTCCCCAGAATGATTTCGCTGGCGAAGATCACCCCGGCGATCGGAGCATGGAACGTGGCCGAGATACCAGCAGCCGCACCTGCCGCGGCGAGCACTTTCATGCTGCGGGCAGAGAGCTGAAACAATTGTCCGGCCGAGCTACCAAACGCGGCACCAATCTGAACGATTGGCCCTTCGCGCCCGATCGAACTGCCAGTACCGATACAAAGGGCACTGGCCAGCAGCTTGACGATCGCAACCGGCGGTCGAATGACCCCGTCGCGTCGGGCGATCGCTTTGATCACTTCCGGCACGCCGTGACCGACCGCTTCGGGATAGTACTTTCGGGTATACCAAGAGACGATCACCAGGCCGAGCACCGGGCAAAGCACCAGGCCGATCAGACCCAGCCAGTTGGTTTCAGCCAACTGCATGCAAGGAAGAATGGTGTAATCCTGGATCCAGCCGATCAGAAAGGTCATGAAGATCGAGCTATAGCCGGCCATCACACCAACCAGGCCAGCCAGAAAGATAGTCAGTGGTTGCGCAGGAATGGTCCCGCGCTTCAAATGCACGGCCAGCCAGTTTTGAGCCGGCGCCATCCACCCACGAACCCGAGACCAATGCATAGAACTCGTTCGAAAACAGCCCCCGGACGTAGATCCCGGAGGAAACCCAATTGGCAAGGAAAGCATTTCAGCGTATCAGGGAAGCCGCTCAGGTTAAAGGGTGGACCACAGATCACCCCCACGGATTGCCGCCGCCAATATCAGGGCAACGTCAACTGCTCGGCAGCCAAGAGCTAGCCTGGAAGCGATTAAACCAGAGCTTTCAGGCAATAGAAATCCTGAAAGGAAGAACGGGGCAACTGCTATCGTCGGCTTTAGCGAGCCTTCTTTCGTTGGGCTGGCACGTCGAAATCGAATTCGCCGGATGACTTTGGCAGGTCGAAGCTTTCCTCGAACGGCTTGAACAGCAGGTTGCCATCCAGGTTATCACCCACCGCGACGCCGTCGAAGCCTTCGATTCGGACGACGTGCGGACCGCCGACCAGGCCGAAGCTTTCGCGAGTGGTGTAGGTGCCGTCGTGAATGATCGCCTTGCTGCCATGCCCCGCGTTGCCTTGGGTGGTGTCGGGCGAGAAGGTGATGGTTCCGGTCGGGACCGGATTTCCCTGATAGGTCACTTTGCCGGTCAAGTGAACCGACGTATCGCCGGCGCCGCAGCCCGCCAAGGTCAGGCAAGCCAAAACCAGGCTGCCTGACAGAATTCGATTTCGCATGTGCATCAATGCCGAGCGAATCATTTAGAATCCCCCAATCCCGGAAGCTGGAGCACCGTCGCTGATCTTCGCCAGAGTCTGGTAGGTGGCCAGGTCGATCGTTTCAGGGATGAAGTGAACCGAGCCATCTCCCATCAGGAACTCGCATCCGCCAGGGTGAAAGCTGCCAAACAGCTTGGTCATCACGTTGAGCGTGTCGGTCTTCATCCCATCGCGTGGGTCCGAGTTGATCTGTTCGCGAGCCGCAGCCAGAACCAGCGGTGTACCCCAGGCGTCGAGCTTCGTCGACGAGGCCCAGCCGTTGTGGTAGCCGTCGGCACGGCCAGCTGGCGTGAGGCAGTAACGCGTTTCGCCCACCATGAAAATGTTCGACGAACCATCGGTCAGGTCGCGGAACCCGTTCTTCGAGTTGAGGTGCATCACACCGTTGCGATAGAAGACGCGCTGACCGGAAGAGGTCGAGCACGATTCTTCTGAGGCCGGGCCACCCCCTTGCACCCCGTAATAGCTGATCGAGTTCCAGTCGCCATTGCTGGCAGGATTCGATGGGCACTGATAAGCCTTATTGCTCAGCTTGAACATGTTGTTGTTCGCGGTCACGCCCGGCACGTTGCTGGTCGCCGTGAACTTGCCGTTGAGATCGAATCGGTCGTACACGTGGTCTGTTCCAGGAACGGCAGGATCGCCACGGTCCAAGGTTCGCGAGGGCCATCGATACCGCCGGTCGAACACCAACTGGAAGTCGAGAAATCGATCTCCGGCGTGAATCGGCTTCCGGCAGGGAATTGGCCATACGTGTCGTGGTGGTTGTGCAGGGCCAGACCCAATTGCTTCAGCTGGTTGGTGCAACTCATCCGCCGGGCCGCTTCACGGGCCTGCTGGACCGCCGGCAAAAGCAACGCAATCAACACGCCGATGATGGCAATCACGACCAACAGTTCCACCAGGGTGAAACCAGAGCGATGCGGACGAGACATGGAAAGGGTCTCTTAATAAAGAACAAGAGAAAGATTCGAGAGATAAAGACGTGTGTCATTAATATCGGGTTTTTATATCAATTTTATGATCGGCTCAAGGATGAATTTGCGAATTTCAGCCTGGGGGAAACCGTAGATCCTTCCACTTTCATAGTTGGTAGGGAGCTAATCTGGTCGTACGAGGGAAGATCCCGCAGTATGAGCTGAACGATGCTAAGGGAACTCTGCCAGCCAGTAGTGTCGGAAGTTGCTTCAATTTCGAGAAGCTACGTAAGAAACTTCACGGTTGTCATGCCACCGAACAGCGATGATAGAAGTGCCTGTCCCCGCAGGCTCGCTCTGACCTATGGAATGGAACCTGCCAATGTATCGCCTGCCTAAATATTTCTTCGTCCTTGTCTCGATCGCGCTTACAAGTCACGGTTCGCTCTTTGCCGCCGAGCCGCTTGCCGTGCCCGACGACTACCCGGCCGGGCCGCTGGGGGAAGTCGTTCGCCTGGGACAGCAACTGGTTCACGAGACCAAAGATCATCCACTTTCGAAGCCATTTGTCAGTAACCAACTCAACTGCACCTCGTGCCATTTAGAAGATGGCCAAGATCCTCAGGCCGGCAGTTTCATTGGCACGGCCTCGGCGTACCCAGCCTGGTCGCCACGGGAGAAGCGTGTCATCACGCTGGAAGATCGAGTTCTGAACTGCTTCATGCGCAGCCAGAACGGCGTGCGGCCTCCGAACGGAAGTCAGGTCTCGGTAGCGATCAGTGCGTACATCACCTGGCTCTCTAGCGGAACGCCGATCGCAATGAATCCCAAGAAGCCACTGGGGCCAAAGCATGTTCCGCCGGTCGATTTAAGCGAGATCGAAACGAGTACTGAGCGTGGCAAACTTCTGTACAAAGCCCAATGCCTTGATTGCCATGGTCAAGCGGGCGAAGGGACCGCCGACGGACCTCCGGTCTGGGGACCACAATCGTTCAACGACGGAGCCGGGCTGAGTCGAAACGACAAGCTGGCGTCGTGGTTGAAAGTAGGCATGCCGCTCGGCGATCCGTCGCTCAGCGTGCAAGAGGCCGCCGATCTCGCGGCGTACATTAACAGCCACGAGCGACCTCACTTCAAGCTGGAAGAACATCTGCCGGCGCATGACAAGCGAGGCGAGTACAACGCCGAGCCGTAGTTTTAACCGAGGAACAACCGATAGACAGGGTTCTCGGTTTCGTCGACGTACGGATACGCCACGCTGTCGATAAAGTCTTGGAAGGCGGTTGTCGCGTCGCTGGGGATTTGCAGCCCGATCAAGATTCGTCCGTAGTCGGCACCCTGGTTTCGATAGTGGAACAAGCTGATGTTCCAGTCGATCGGCATCGCCGAGAGAAACCGCATGAGCGCTCCTGGCCGCTCCGGAAAAACGAAGCGAAAGAGCTGCTCGCTGGATGCTTGTTTGCTGTGCCCACCCACAAGGTGCCGCAGGTGCAGCTTCGAAAGCTCATCGTCGGTCAGGTCGAGCGTATCGAACCCGTGCGAGCGAAGCTGTTCGGCGGTTCGCAGTGCTTCGTCTCGGCTGCTAACGGCCAGACCGACGAACACATGAGCGACGTTTGAGTCGGAGATCCGGTAGTTGAACTCGGTCACGGCACGGGGCCCAATCACTTCGCAAAGTCGCTTGAAACTTCCGCGCTCTTCCGGGATCGTCACGGCAAACAGGGCTTCGCGTTCTTCACCCACTTCGGCACGCTCGGCAACGAACCGGAGGCGATCGAAGTTCATGTTCGCGCCGCAGGTGATCGCGATGAGCGTTTCGTCCTGCAGACCGTGGCGGGCCGCATACTGTTTCAAGCCGGCGACGCTGAGTGCTCCGGCCGGTTCGAGAATACTGCGGGTGTCTTCAAACACATCTTTGATCGCAGCACACACGGCGTCGGTGTCAACGACGACGTAGTCATCGACCAGGGCCTTGGTCACGCGGAAGGTCTCTTCGCCGACCTGCTTTACCGCGGTGCCATCGGCGAACAAACCGACGTCTGTCAGTTGAACGCGTTCTCCTTTTTCGACGCTGCGAATCATCGCGTCCGAGTCGTTCATCTGCACGCCGATGACTTTGATCTCCGGCCGAACTGCTTTGATGTAAGCCGCGACGCCTGAGATCATGCCACCGCCACCAATCGCGACAAAGATGGCATGGATCGGCTTCTGATGTTGTCGCAGAATTTCAACCGCGATCGTTCCCTGGCCGGCGATCACGTCTGGATCGTCGAATGGATGAACGAATGCCATGTCGTTGCTTGTGCTCAGCTCGATCGCATGCTGGTACGAATCGGTGTAGCTTTCGCCAAACAGAACGACGTTCCCGTCCAGAGCTTTAACGGCATCGATCTTCAGCTTGGGAGTCGTCTTCGGCATGACGATGGTGGCCTGGCATCCCAGGTGCTTGGCGGCCAGGGCAACCCCTTGGGCATGATTGCCAGCCGAAGCACAGATGACCCCGCGCTGAAGTTGCTCCGGTTCAAGCTGGGCCATTTTGTTATAGGCCCCACGCAGTTTGAAACTGAAGACCTGTTGGCTGTCTTCACGTTTCAGCCAGATGTCGTTTTTCAATCGCTTCGAGAGCTTCAATGCCCGGTCGAGCGCCGTTTCGTGAGCAATCTCGTAGACCTGGGCGTTCAGAATCTTCCGCAGATAATCCATCAGTCCAAGATGGGTGCCATCACCCACGAGGCCACGCAAGGAAGGAGTCGAAGGTCCGGAGCTGGTTCGAGTCGAGCGTTTCATGCTTTCCATTGGAAGCAAACCGAAGCAAAGGGTCTAGTGGCACCAGCCACATGTGTGGGAAACGTACGCCGCCTTAGTGTGGCAGAGGTCTGCCAGGGAAGGGTGTTCGGGGCTCAGATGGCGAAGGTTGCCCCGTACGATCGATACGACCCGAGCGTCCTGACCAGCGACGGGTAGGAACGATGTGGTTTCATGCAAGATGCCCCGTTCCCCTTCGTATCCGCACTCACCGAGTCGGTTTGTATCACAAGCTTGCCATTAGAGCCGTCTTAGTGGGGCGGTTTTGATTGCAGGGTGAAATGAGGATTGAAAATGGCCATCGCCATCCATTCTCGACAACTCGAACATCGCACAAGTCGCGCAGGCGTTCGACGCGCCAAGCTGTTTTTGTGCAACCGATCGGCGTGCATCTCGTCCCCTGAAACGCTCGGTCTTGGCTCGCTTTGCTGGCTGCCACACGTATCGCCGTGAACTTGACGGTCGCGCCATCACAAGCCGCGTTTCATCGAAAGATAGACACACGCGGCCTGGATAGGTGATCTCGTTTTCCATTCTTCTCCGCTTTCCCTTAACCTGGTGTACCTCGATGCAAGTGCTGATTGCCGACGATAGCGCGCTGGTGCGTGCCATGCTGCAAGACACGCTGGAAGAAGCGGGGTACGAGGTCATCGCTTGCGCCGATGGACTGCAGGCCTGGGACGCGATTTCCCGCGGCGAGTCGCGCCTCGCGGTGCTCGATTGGATGATGCCTGGGCTGAGCGGAATCGAGATCTGTCAGCGGCTGCACGAATCGAACGTTGCCAACTGGGTGTACGCGATCCTGCTGACCTCGAAGGATTCGCCAGACGATATCCTCCGGGCATTTCAGGCCGGTGCCAGCGATCACGTCTGCAAGCCGTTTCGCGAAGCGGAGTTGCTGGCACGCATTCGAGTGGGCCAGCGAATGATCAACTTGCAGATGGAACTGGCCCAGTCACAGAAACTGGAGTCGGTCGGGCAACTTGCCGCGGGGATCGCTCACGAGATCAACACACCCACGCAGTACGTGGGGGACAACATCCGCTTCCTGAAGGATTCGTTCGAGGACATCGGCGAAGTGCTCGAGGTTTTCGACCAGCTCCTGCAGTCGTTCAAAGCAGGCAGTGTCGATGCGGACGCGCTGGCGAAGGTGGAACAAGCGATGAAGCGGGCCGATGTCGACTATCTACGGGAAGAGATTCCCCAGGCCATCGATCAGTCGCTGAGCGGAGTCGAACAGGTCGCAAAGATTGTCCGCGCGATGAAAGACTTCTCGCATCCTGGCGGTGAAACGAAAACGATGGTCAATCTGTCCGAATCGATCGAGACCACAATCTCGGTCGCTCGGAACGAGTGGAAATACGTTGCTGAGGTGGAAACCGACTTCGATCAGTCGCTGGAAGATGTCCCCTGCATGCCAGGCGAGTTGAACCAGGTGCTGCTGAACTTGATCGTCAACGCGGCGCACGCGATTGGCGACAAGCTCGGCAGCGAATCGACCGAACGAGGAACGATCACCGTCGGCACACGGCGTCTGGATAACTTCGCCGAGATCTTCGTTCGCGATACGGGCAATGGGATTCCTGAATCGATTCGACGTCGGATCTTCGATCCTTTCTTCACCACCAAACCAGTCGGCAAGGGAACCGGCCAGGGGCTGGCCATCACCTATTCGGTGGTGGTTGAAAAGCATGGTGGCGAAATCGATTTCACTTCCGAGGTCGGCAAGGGAACGACCTTCTTTGTTCGCTTACCGTTGGCTTGTGGAGTCCCGGCATGAATACGCTACCACTGCCAATTCGCTTTGCCGATGCGGAATGCGCCTCCGCCGCACTTCACGTATGCCTGTGGGACGATTGGGTAGGTCCCTTGGTCAGCGCGTGATTAGCGCGGGGAAGTGATCGATGCCAGGTCGACGTCGTCGAGCGGCACCAGGGCAGCAGCTTTTATCGTGGAATCGAGCGCCGTTGGCCCCCCAGGCAATGAGGCGGTTTGCCTGCAACGACGCTTGGTTCGACGGAATATGCAGGAGAAGTGTGATGACAAAGATTTTGTTTGTTGACGACCAGGCCAACGTGCTATCGGGCCTGAGAAGGATGTTGCACGGGCACCGCGACGAATGGGAGATGGAATTCGCCAGCGGTGGCATGGAGGCAATCAAGTTGCTAGAGGAGAAACCGTTTGATGTGGTGGTGACCGATATGCGGATGCCAGGCATCGATGGGGCAGAACTCCTGCGACGAGCTCGGGAGCGTTGGCCTTCCATCGTGCGGATTGTTCTGTCGGGGCAGTCAGAACCGGAGCGAATCCTCCGCGCGATGGGGCCAACGCACGTTTACCTCACCAAGCCATGCGACGCGCAACGCCTGACAACCGTCGTTTCGCAGTCGAGCATCCTTCGCGATCGCTTGCCGAACGCGGCGCTGAAACGGGTGGTCTCGCAGCTGGACGCGGCACCTTGCCAGCAGGCAACATTCGACCAGCTGGTGGCTGAACTGGAATCGCCATCCCCTTCGCTCGAACGCCTCGGCAAGATCATTGCCACCGATATCGGCATGACCGCCAAGATCTTGCAACTGGTCAGTAGTTCGTTCTTCGGACAGCCGCAGCGAGTTGGCTCGCCCCAACAAGCGGCCGCGTTGCTGGGGAGCGAATTGCTGCACGAGTTAGTGCTGAAAGTCGGTATCTTCCAGCCGGTCGACTTCTCGCGGATCGAAGGCTTCTCGTTGGAAGAGATCAACCGGCATTCGGTGGAAGTGGCCGCGTGTGCCCGCATGGTCGCCGAGTTGGAAACCAGTAACAAGCAGACCATCAACGATGCCTGGTTGGCTGGCATGCTGCACGACATCGGCAAGATCGTGCTGGCCAGCGCGATGCCGGCGGCCTATCAGGAAGCGGTTCGTCTGGCCCAGAACGGAAACATGAGTCTATGGCATGCCGAGATGCAGGTCTTTGGGACCAGTCATGCGGAAGTCGGTAGTTATCTGCTGAGTTTATGGGGTCTCCCCGAGCCCATTTGTGAAGCAGTCGCCGACTTCCGTTCCCACAGTAGTTACGAAGACTTCAATGAATTCCGCCCGGTGACGGCCGTTCATGTGGCAAACGTCCTGCGCCGCCGGAATTCGTTGGAGCAACTGTTCCAGAAGGTTCACGAGGAAAGGAAGGCGGCGGAAAGCGAAGAAGCGACGCCCCATTACGAATCGTGTCCATTGCACTGGCATCAAGGTCCACACACGAACGCATCGCAAGGAACCTGGTAATGAGCAAGCGTATTTTGCTGGTGGATGACGAGCCGAACATCTTGAACGGATATCGACGTCATCTACGAAAGCTGTTCGATGTGGAGGTCGCCGAGAACGGCACCCAGGCCATCGAGCGGCTCGAACAAGACGAAGCGTATGCCGTGGTGGTCTCGGACATGCAAATGCCGGACGTCAGTGGCGTTCAGGTGTTGGCCCATGCCGCCAAGCTGCACCCCGATACGGTCCGCATCATGCTGACCGGCAACGCCGATCAAAAGACGGCCGTGGTGGCCGTGAACGAAGGACGCATCTTCCGCTTCCTCAACAAGCCGTGCGAACCAGAAGTGCTGGCCAAAGCATTGGACGCCGGGCTGCGGCACTATCAACTGGTGCGAGCCGAGCACAACTTACTGTCGAAGACGCTCGGAGGAAGCGTCAGCCTGATGACCGAGGTCCTTTCGCTGGTCAATCCGACGGCGTTTGGAAGCTCGACCCGGATACGTAACCTGACACGCCAGATGTGCGCGAAGCTCTCCATCGCGAATGCCTGGGAGGTGGAGGTCGCCGCCATGCTCTCGAAGATTGGCTGCGTCTCTGTCCCCCAGGCAACGCTGGAGAGGTGGTATGCCGCGGAGAAACTAACCGACGATGAACAGAAAATGATCGACGCGCATCCGGAAGTGGGGGCCGGCTTGGTTCGCAAGATCCCGCGTCTACAAGGCGTGGCGAAGTTAATCGAGATGCAGAACGTGCGAATCGACCAGCCGAAGAAAGGGGAGGGGGGAGCCGTCGAAGAAGTGCCGATCGGTGCGAAGGTCTTGAAGGTGCTCGTCGATTACGACGCGCTGTTGTCGGCATCGTCGGTGGCCGATGCGATGGGCGTGATCTTGAATGATCGGAAAGCCTGGTACGAACCGACGATCACCAAGGCACTCAAAGAGATCGTGGGTGAAGGCTACGTGACTCGATCGTTGAAGATTCCGGAACTGAAGTTCGGAATGGTGTTCGAACAAGATGTGCAAACGGTCGACGGCAGTATTCTGGTGACCAAAGGACAGTGGGTGAACGAGTCGATCATTCGCCGTCTGCAAAACTTCGAGCGATCGCAGGGCGTTCGGCAGCCGATTTCGGTTCGGGAGTACACGGATGACATTCCGGCCGAAGCTGCTGCCGAACCTGCGGTGGTGGGATAGCAGATGTTACTCGTCGATATCGAGTGGCAAAGCTAATTGGCCGGCGGAAGAAGTGGCTTGTTCCAACTGCAGAAGTCGCTTCTTCCGCCATAGGCCACCGGCGTAGCCACAGAGGTGACCGTCGCTACGAACCACGCGATGGCACGGGACGACAATCGCCAGACGATTATCTCCGTTGGTGCGACCGACCGCACGGGAGGCGGTCGGTTTGCCAACCTTGACGGCAAGCTGCCGATAGCTGCGTGTCTCGCCGAAAGGGATCTCGCACAACTGTTGCCAGACGGCCGATTGAAACGGCGTGCCATCCATCCGCAGCGGCAAGTCGAACGTCTTTCGCTTGCCTTGAAAGTATTCTTCCAACTGCCGGGCCGTCTCGGCCAGCACCGGATGTGAGCCTGGCAAGATCGGCTGGGAAAAGAGCTTGCTGATCCGCTCGAACTGCTTGGGAAGCATCTTGCGATCGACGAATTCCAACAAACACAGCCCGGCGTCGTTACCGGCAGCCAGCATCGGACCGAGCGGCGTCAGAATGCGCTCGACCAGGATGGGATCTTTGTGCTTGGCATCAGTCGGCGTGTGGCCGGTC
Organism: Bremerella sp. JC817; assembly: GCF_040718835.1. Taxonomy (NCBI): domain Bacteria; kingdom Pseudomonadati; phylum Planctomycetota; class Planctomycetia; order Pirellulales; family Pirellulaceae; genus Bremerella; species Bremerella sp. JC817. Next base: position 30,350 of record NZ_JBFEFG010000264.1, read on the forward strand.
CACTTCCGAAGGCTTTCGCGAAATCCACTGAGCGACTGAAAGCCATGATCGAGGGCAACCGACAATATATCGTCTCCTGACTGCAGCCCATCGACCGCCAGGCCAAGGCGCCGAGTTCGCAGGTACGCGTGAAACGTCATGCGGTAATGTTCCTGAAACCAACGCCGAACGCGAATCGGCGAGAGCCCAAGCGTTTGCAAGTCGGCATTCGTCCAGCGGCGACTTGGCTCCGATTCCATTTGCTCGAATAGCGGTGCCAGCCACACGGGAACGCTGCCAGCAAGCTCTAAGGGACGGCAGCGTTTGCAAGGTCGATAGCCAGCAGCCAGGGCTTCGTCGGTCGAAGCGAAGAACTCGACGTTCTCGCGGTTGGGTGTCTTCGCTTTGCAGCCAGGCCGGCAGAAGATGCCGGTCGTTTTCACAGCGACAATAAAGATCCCTTCCATCTCGACGTCGCGGTCGACGATGGCCTGGTACATCTGTTCGGGGCTGGGCAATGTGGCGGTGGCGTTCATGGCTGTACTATACGAACGCCACCTTCAAGCCGGCGACCGAAAAGAGAACAAACAATTCGGAATCTTAATTCAGGATGGTCCTGGTTTGAGCGACCAGTTCCGAAATCTTCTCGGGCGAGAGTTGAGGCGAGACGGCTTCGTTCACCTTCAGGCCATCGTTGTTCCACATCATGACCTGGACTTGGGTCGAAGGGGCAAGGCCATAGCCGGCCGGGCCTTCCGCACCATCAAAAATGGTGAGCGGCGTGTTCTCGATATGCTGCGAAATTTGCACGCGGTGGAGGTCTTCTTTCACGGCGTCTGATGGATCGCCGATCACGACCATGAACGCGGACAGCTTCTTGTCGGCGTTCTCGCTCACTTTCTGGTCGATCTGCTGGACCAGGCTCGTGACGGAATCGTTCACTTCGCGGGTGAAGATCACGACGGTCGGCTTGCCAGCATATTTGCAGCGATAGCAAAGGTGTTCGCCAGCGGCTGGTCCCGTGACATCTTCCACCTGAAAGGCACCGGGCTGTTCGCCAAGTTGCAGCGAAACGACGCGCGAAGTGCGTGCATCGGACGCGATCCGATTTCCAGGGGTGCTATCCAGATCGGGCGTTTCGATTCTGGTGCAGCCAACCAAAGCGATCGTGCAGAACGACAGGGCGAACATGGAGAGAAGAGTTCGCATGGGACACCTCCGAGTGGAAAACCGAGCATCAGCAAGATTAGGATCGATCCGTCCGGGAATCGATCGGAAGGTGCCTGGCAGACGGATGCTGCTCTGGGCCAACTTCCATCTTTATTATATCTTTCCCACCACGCATGCCACGACTTAGACACCCGTGGCAGAACTTTTCCGGGCTGATCGGCATAATCGGCAAATTTTTGAGCCCGTCCTGACGACACCTAAATTGATGACGCCTATCTTTTGGGGACGATCGTCCCTGTTTAGCTAGCACGAGACGAGCAGACGGTTATGGGTGAAGACGCTCTTCAGGTATCCCAGCAATTTGAAGTTTGGGCCAACTTGGTTTTGGCTTGGGTCGGGTTCGGTACGCTGACGGGGCTGTTTGCGAAAGCGATCATGCCTGGGCGCGACCCAGGCGGTCCGATTGCCACGCTGGCGATGGGAATTGGCGGCTCAGTGATTGGCTGCGGGATGGTGACGCTGCTGTTCGAGGGCTACCAGGTTTCGCCGATCAGCCCAATCGGGTTTGTTGTGGCGACCGGTGGTGCGTTCTTCATTCTGTTCTTCTATCGCCTGCTATCGGGCCAGGTGGTCGATGAGGCTCAACCGATGGCCCCGAAACGCATGCGGTTGTACAACACGCGCCGTCGCGCTTCGACGCGTAGTGCTCATCACGAAGACTATTAGTCGTCCGAGCGATCTTTGTGAGCCGCGCATAAAAAAAGCCGATCCAGATTTTGGATCGGCTTTCGAGAGAGAGTGAGTGTCACTTCGTGCGCTGTGCCACGTCGGCTATCTCGAATCGAGGCGTTCGCCTTAGAGGGCGGACGACCCGGTTTCTGCCGTACGGATACGGATGGCATCGGTCAGCTCGGAGATGAAGATCTTTCCATCGCCGATCTGGCCTGACTGAGCTTTCTGGATGATGGTGTCGACGATTTCCTGGCACTGCTCGTCGGTGCAGACGATTTCGATTTTGATTTTAGGAACGAAATCGATCGAGTATTCCGCACCACGATAGGTCTCCGTCTGTCCCTTCTGACGTCCAAATCCCTGGACTTCCGTAGCGGTCATACCACCGAACCCCTTCGTGACCAGGGCTTCTTTAATTTCGTCCAACTTGTGGTGGCGAACGACGGCTTCAATCTTCTTCATTAATGCATACTCCAACAAACTGACGTGACGTTGTATGGACAGGTCCGAAACTTGATGCTCTTACGAATCTTACGAAGTGGAGCCATGCACCAAAACAAGGCGGAGAGCGAGTGCATGATGTGTCTACGGCCTAGTTGTCCGATGCCCCCGTTCGTTTGCAACCGTTATGCCAATTAACCGATTCGGGAGCAATCGCTTCTTGTAACCATGTGAATAATCAGCGGTTACGTCAACTAACATTTTCGGAAAATGGGTTTCGCCTCATGCCTTCTGCGTGACAATTTGGCATTGAGAGGGGCACCTGCCTAAGATGGTGACAGGAAAAAGTTCGCGAGAATATCCTTTAGCGCAAAAAAATAGCCGAGGTTAAGGAGGCAAAACCTCCTCAACCTCGACTACCGTTCGCGGCAGCCCCACTGCACGCGAACAACACCCCATCATGCTTCCACACTGTTCGGGTCAGGTCGTTTTGTTGTCGACCTTCTTTTGCTTGTTCGGTTGAGGAAAGCGAGGCGATCAAACTTGGCCCCACCTCTTACGACACTCCTTATCTCAGAAGTGCGGGGCAAGTCGAAGTATCGCAGTCGCAAGCTTCGGTTCTGGGCGTCACGGTCCTTCGTGATGGGCCTCGAATCTACTCGCGATTCGCTTTCGCCACACATTAGATGCAAGGTGTGTGCCAATTCAGACACGGACCCAAAAAACGTGTCGAAATTGGCCTGTTTCCCGGTATTCTTGCAGGAAACGCTGCGTACTTTTTTCAGACTGCCCCTAATCGGCCAGCTGATAACTGCCTAAAATGCACGCAGGTGCTGCCTCCTAAGGCAACGTGCCTCGCCGAACTTGCGGGAGACCGTGATTATGACGGCATTTTGCAGGCAGCTTTGCCTGCGGCTTCGTCGTTTTCTCGGCCGTTTATCTTGCCGTTCGAGACCGATTGCCCGTTGGCTGCATCGCAGTAGCGGGCACGATCGGCCACCGGCCGTTTTGCCAAGCGATTTTTTCGCCGACTATCCTTATTTCGGCGATCGATTTCCATGATTTTCCTTCTACCCCACTCGAGATTCGCAATGTCTTTGGATTGGTCCTCCTTGTATTCCTCTGGCTACAGCTACAGTGACTTCCTGGCGAAGTACGGCAACGAAAATCAGCAGCAGCGCTGGGAGGCCAAACGTCGCACGCTTGAGCTCAACGAAGCACAGACGTCCTTGTTGGGGGGCTTTACCCGCAAGATGTATATGCTTTGCCTGGCAGGCGCCTGGTGTGGCGACTGCGTCGATCAGTGCCCGATGTTCGACCTGATTGAACAAGCGTCGCCGAACATTGAAGTTCGCTACGTCGATCGCGACGAAGCCGACCCAGGCCTAAAGGAAGCAATCAAGGTTTGTGGCGGCAACCGCGTGCCAGTGGTGGTCTTCCTTAGCGAAGACTTCCAGGTCACCGGGATGTACGGCGATCGGACGCTGGCCCGTTATCGCCAGATGGTCGAGAAGCTGACCGGGGCGGCCTGTAGCACCGGCATTTCGCTCGGTGGCGACAAGATGGACACCTTCACCGGCGAGGTCCTGGCCGAGTGGATCGGGCAGTTCGAGCGAAACCAATGGATTTTGCGGACTTCGGCACGACTGCGTGAAAAGCACGGGGACTAGAATAGAAACCGATCTACCGGGAAACTGAAGCGATCTGGCCTTTCCAACCAAGACGAGAAGTACGTTGAACGAACCTCCCTCCCTGACCGCTGAAGAACTGATCGATGACTTCGAGTTCCTCGATTCGAAAGAGGAACGCTTGAAGTTGATTATTGAACTAGGCCGCGAATTGCCGGATCTGCCGGAACCGCTGCGTCGCGAAGAGTTCAAGGTTCAAGGCTGTCAGAGTCAGGTCTGGCTCGTTCCTGAAATCTTCGAAGCGGAAGGGGCACCGAAGCGGATCGTCTTTCAGGCCGATAGCGATGCCCACATCGTCAAAGGATTGGTGGGCATCCTGGTGATGCTGCTTTCGGGAAAGACTCCGCAAGAGATTCTCGACTTCGACCTGCGAGGTTTGTTCGATCAGTTGAAGCTCGAGAAGCATCTCGTTCCGGCACGCTCGAACGGACTGCATTCGATGGTGCGGCGAATCAACGAGATCGCCGCCAGCGTTGCCTAGCCCGGCACGCGCCTGTCAGAAACTGGTTTAGTTCTGATCGACCAGTTGCATCAGATCATTGGTGGGAATGTGCTGTTCCCACCAATCCTTGGCATCTTGCTGCGACCAAGGATATTCCGCCATGATTGCTTCGACGGCCTGCAGAACTTCGTCGGCCGACTGAGGGCGATCGTTGGGATCTTTCGCCAGGCAGCGAGAGATCAAATCTTGCAGGGCATCTGGAATGACCCGGTCCGAGGCTTCGTGAATCGTGGGGATCGGTTTCGTGACGATCTGCACCAGTACTTCGACGGCGTTGTTCGAGTGGAAGATCGTTTGCCCGGTGAGCATGAAGTAGGCAGTCGCACCGAGGGCATAGATGTCGACGCGAGGGTCGGCCTGGGTCGGGTTTTTGACCCGTTCCGGCGGAATGTACATCGGCGTGCCGCTGATCTCGGTGGTGGTGGTTACGGCGGTCGCGTTCGGATCGGCAGTCAGGTTTTTCACCAGGCCGAAGTCGAGCACCTTGGCAACGTCGAACTCGCCACCGACGCGGCAGAGCATGATGTTCAATGGCTTGATGTCGCGATGGATCAGGCCATTGGTGTGGGCTTCGCGAAGCGAGGCGGCCACTTGCCGCATGACTGAAAGCACCCGGGCCACCGACTGCCAACCATATTGCCGGACCAGCACCTCGATCGTGATTCCATCGAGGTACTCCATCGCGTAGTAAAACACGTTGTCTGGCGTCTTGCCGTAGTCGTAGATCTCGACCGTGTTGGGGTGCTTCAAACGGCTGGAAAGCTGTACCTCGCGTTCAAAACGCTTGAGCAGCGCCGAATCGGTTTGCTCGGGACGCATCAGCTTGATGGCGGTCGGACGCTTGAGCATCTGGTGTCGGGCGAGGTAGACCTGCCCCATGCCCCCTTCGCCTACTTTTCGGAGTAGTTGATAGGCACCGATCACGACGTTCTCGCCCACGTTTCGCCGCATGTGCACCAGCGAAGTCGCCGCGTAATACGCGAGCCCTGCGAAGCCTGCGATCAAAAACAGCAGTCCGATCTGGGCGATCGAAATGTAGGTGAACGGTCGATACGCTTCCTGGGCTTCCGTTTCGTACGTGACGCCAAAGTTGTAGTCGTCGAGCCATTGCCAGGCACCAACGACATCGTGCCCGCGATAGCCATCGTAAGGATCAAGCATGATCCCCGCGTTGATTCCTGCTTCATGCGAATTGAGGGCACTGGTAATCAACCGCGTGAAGCGTGGATGAGGCGAGCTTGGCGGAGCATTCGCCGCGTAAGGAGGTCGCAGGACCAAATTGGCTCGGGTCGGTTCGCCTTTCGGCAACATCCCTTTCTGCCAGAGATCGGCGGTGAATCGACTTTCGGTCAGCATCTTGCCGTCGGCGTTAAATGCGTACGCTTCGCCTGTCTTGCCGGTGCGAGCTGTGGTCAGCGAATGGGTGAAGTTGCCGATCGAATAGTAGCCGAAGCAAATCACCGCAGCCGGGACACGATTCTCGTCATAGATCGGAGCATAAACCCACGCATAGGCCAGATTGGGCAGGCCGGCAGGAAGCGAGATCTCGTCGTCGGTGCGAGTCGGAGGAATGAAGCCTGGCTTGTTCGCAAACAGGTCGGCCACGATCTGCAGACGACGCGTCCCACGAAGCTTCTGATTGATCGTTTCTGGGATCGAAGACGCGATGATCGTCCCCGTCGTATCGGCGACGATATAGACCGCTTCATCCTTCAGTACGGCGGGCTGTGGTACTTCGTCCGTGGCGCCGATTGGCGTGACGGGATCGTGCTCGGCGACGAAGTCCGTGATCTCGCGCTTGGTGTGCGAGAAGTTGGGAAAACGCTTGGCGAAGAAATCGAGCTCTTCCTGAACGTCGACCGTCGAATAGTCATCTTCGCGAGCGCGTTTCTTGCGGAGCATACTCAAGATCGCTACTTGAACGTCTTTATCGCGTGCGGCGACCGCTGCGCTCTCTTTGCGGGTTTCGATCCACATGGTCAACGCTTGCACGTCGGCCCCCAGCAATGCGTTGAATTCCTGTTCACGGATCTCGCACAGTTCGGTCCAGACAACGTAACGCGAACCAATTCCCAGCAGCACGATGAGCGTGACGAACGAGACGATCGCAATCGTCCGGTAGGCCCGCGAAGCCCAGACGCGAACCAGAACGCTGGTGCCCGGCAAAAGGCGGCTATTGCCTTGCTTGGGATGAACGGAGTGCTGCGAAGGAGTGGCGCCGCCAGCGCCGTTGGAGGTGATCTCGAGGCTTTGGGGGACCGGGGTCTTGGCTGGCCCACCGACGAGCAACTCTTCGACACGCTGGCGCAAGATCACGTCGGTGCCACAGGTATCGTCCAGGAAATCTTGACGAGCCTGCCCGCTCCGTCGACGTGCCTCGGCGGTAATCTTCTGAACGAGCTCTCGATCAGTCTTCGACATGCTTCCAGAATACGATTCTAAGCGAAGTGGGATTCGTCCATCATCGTAATGGGAACCGATCCGATTGGTGAGGCTTTCGGGGGAAAAAAGAGGGCTCGAACCAAGAAATACGAGTTGATTTTGGGGATGGTTTGCTGACGATGGGACCGTTCCACAAAAAAAGGCGGCATCCTATCAGGATGCCGCCTTTGTGCTGATCAATGTCTGTTTCGACAACTGTCGTTACTTCTCGACCGAGAACTTGTGAACCGTCACTTCGTGGAACGTTTCGCCTGGCTTCAGCGTGGCCGAAGGGAAGCTTGGCTGGTTCGGGGTGTCGGGGAAGTGTTGGGTTTCCAGACAGAAGGCTTCGTGCTGGTTCAGGCCGCCATTGGCGTCGCTGCCATCCAGGAAGTTACCGCTGTAGAACTGAATGCCTGGCTGCGTCGTCCAGACTTCCATCACGCGCCCCGAGGTCGGTTCTTTGACGGTCGCGGCCAACGCCAGCTTGTCGGTCTGATCGCTCAAAACAAAGCAGTGGTCGAAGCCAACCGGATCGCCACCGGTCTTCTGGATGTCTTTGCCAATCGCCTTGAACGAGGTGAAGTCCATCGGCGTTCCTTTGACCGTAGCCAGGTCGCCCGTTGGAATCAGGTTCTCGTCAACCGGCAGATACTTGTCAGCTTCCAGCTTCAGAAGGTGATCGTAGTTCTTACCACTCTTGGCGCCCGCCAGGTTCCAATAGTTGTGGTTGGTCAGGTTCAAGACGGTGGTGGCGTCGGTGGTCGCGGTGTAGTCCATGACCAACTCGTTATCTGGCGTCAGCGTGTACTTCACGGTGACCTTCAGGTTGCCAGGGTAGCCTTCTTCGCCATCTTTACTGGTGTAGTCGAACTGAACGCCGACGGCGTCTTCGGTTTCGATTTTCTTGGCAGCCCAGACCACCTTATCGAAACCCTTTAAGCCGCCATGGAGCGTGTTCGGGCCGTTGTTGGTCGCCAGGGTGTACTCTTTGCCGTCCAGCGAGAACTTACCCTTGGCGATGCGGTTGGCGTAACGACCGACCGTGGCACCAAAGTAAGGAGGACCGGCGAGGTAGCCTTCCAGGTTATCGAAACCGACGTTGATATTGGCCGACTTGCCATCCTTATCAGGGGCCGAGAGGCTGGTCATGACGGCGCCGTAGTTGATCAGCTCCATCACGAGGCCGTTGCCGTTATCAACGGTGTATTTTGCGATCACGGTTCCGTCCGGCAGTTGGCCGAACTCGCTCGCGGTCACGTTCATGGGGGTGTCCTTTCCTTTAGCTGCAGGCTCAGCGGCCGAAAGGCCGGTTGCCGTCATTACGATTGCCGCAAGGCTCAATGCGACAGAGGTTAAGCAGCGTGTCATCATCGGAACTCCAGACATTTGGGGCTAGTAGAGAGACGGCGTGAAACACCGTCCAGGGAATAGCTAGGGTGACGTGCATTGAGAACTATTATCCGACTCCGTTTTTCAGAAGTCTAGCGATTAACGGTATTTACGGTTCAAACCATAGGGGAATTTCCTGCGTAGTAGAGTTGTTTGAGAATGATTGCACCAGCACCTGAGATATTTTGCGAAAATTTCCGGAAAACGGCAGCAAGGTTTTCGCCTGGCCGGTAACTAACCCAGCGAGAAAAGGATGACACCCACCGAGATTGCAGGAGTCGACGTGAAGCCAGAGCCAGCAGCATTGCTCCAGCAGCATGACCGCTGGCTGAGGACTGCGCTGATCGCTCGACTTCGCAACTCGGTGGAAGTCGATGATGTGATGCAGGAAACGGTTACCGCGGCGCTGGTGAATTGGCAGCAGATTAGGGACCCTGGCGCTGCGGGACCGTGGCTCTACAAAATCGCCATTCGACAGGCATTGTTGTATCGCCGTAAGCAAGGACGGATTCGCAAGTTACACGAAGACGCCCAGGAGCACGCGCCCCCTCGGGGCGACTCCGGGCGCAACCCACTCGACTGGCTTCTCGCCGAGGAACGCGACCAGATGGTGCGTGACGCCCTGAGCGAACTTCCTCGCCGCGATGCCGAGATCTTGTTGTTGAAATACACCGAGCAGTGGAGCTATCGCGAAATCAGCGAGCATATCGGGATTAGTACCAGCGCAGTCGAAGCCCGACTCCACCGAGCCCGACAACGAATGCGCGAACGACTGATGGCCCGGGAAGTGATCTCCACGGGCACCTAGTTCAAAAACGAATTTTGAAACCATGAACGATTTACCCAATTCGATCGACGACCGCATGCTCGACCGCCTGGTCGATGGCGAACTCTCTCCGGACGAGTATCGCCAGGTGCTCGTTGCTTTGGAGCAAGCTCCGGATGGTTGGCGACGTTGTGCCCACGCGTTTCTCGAATCTCAAGCGTTGGGACAGACTCTGCCGCTGGTGATGCAGCCCGCCTTGACGACCTCCCAGAGTGAGGCGGCACCGACGGTAGAGGCGTCGCCGCCGCCATCGAGCTCTTTTTCCTTCCATCGCATGGAAACCATCGCCGCCGTCGCGGCCTCGGTGGCCATTGCGTTTGGCTTGGGCTGGTACATCTCGGACCTCGGGGGAAACACTCCAGGGGTTGTGACACCAGGACCAGGCCCTAGCACGATGGCGAATGTGGTCAATCCACCAATGCCCGCCGATATTCCGCGGCATGAGGTGAAGAAGCCGCAGTTCGTTTATGTGAATCAATGGGACGGTCAGGGTGGCAGTGGCATGCCCATTCCGATCGACCCGACCCGCAAGTTCAATCCCGAGCAAAACTGGGATCCGACTTGGGGGATGTCGCCTGCCGAGGTTCAAAAATTCCAGGACGCCGGCCATCGCTTGAAGACCGAGAATCGTTTCATTCCGGTTTCGATGGACGATGGTCAGCAAGTGGTTGTCCCTGTGCAGGACGTGATGATTTATGACCAGCCGGCCTTGCCGTACCACTAAGGCCGTGATCGATTTGCCCCGCGGTTCCAGCATTAAATTCGTTGCCCAGTTCCAGACAAATCAAACCCTCACAGTAGAAAAGGAGTGAACCATGAAGGTCCAGTTTTGGTTAGCACCAACTCTGTTCGCGATGGGAGTCATCGCGTCCCCCATGCTTAGCCAGGCTCGCGCGGACGATGCCCCTCAAGCTGAAGCTGAAGTACAAGTGGAAGTAGAAGTCGAACAGGCCGAAGCTGAGGCGCCAGCCGCAAAGCAGTATTGGCTGGGTGTGCAGTTGGCACCGACTCCCGAGATTCTCAAAACCCATGTCGAACGATTGAAAGATGGTGCCGCCATGGTCGCTGGCGTGGCACCTGGCAGCCCGGCCGAAAAGGCTGGCCTGAAAGCGGGCGATCATATCTTGAAGGTGAACGACACCGGCGTGACCTCTCCTAACCAGGTCGTCGACATCGTCAGAACGAGCAAGGAAGAAGCGTTGTCGCTGCGAGTGCTTCGCGGTACCGAAATCGAATCGCTGACCGTTAAACTGGAAGAAGCTCCGGCCGATATGCTCTCGAAGCAGGTCCCGATTCCTCAGCCAGAAGTAATCGGTATCGCCCCAGGCGAAATGGGTGAGCCGAACGCTCGCTTCCGTTTCTTCGGACCTGGTCAGATCGTTCCTCCGCAAGTTCGCGTGAAGGTCCTGGGCCAGCCACTACCGCAGAACACCACCATTCGCGTCGAGCGTAAGAACGACGAGCCCGCCAAGTTGCACATCGAACGGGATGGCAAGACGTGGGATATCACCGACAAAGAAATTGACAAGCTGCCAGAAGACCTGCAAGAGTTTGCTCGAAACTACCTGGAAGGTGGCGCTGGCATGATTGTGATCGGCGAGCAAAGTGTACCATTCCTGCAAATGCAAGAACGCATGCGTGCCTTGGTTCCAGGAGAGCAGCCGCATCAGATCATCGAAGGCTCGGCCGTGGGGACTGCGGAAATCGACAAATTCCACAAACAACTCCAGCGAGACATGGAAGAAATGCGAGAGATGATGAAGCAGATGCATGAGCGCATGGACCAAATGAAGAAGGCTGTTCCTGTCCCGCCTCAGCCTGAAGAGCCCGGCGAAGCGTAACGCCGAACGATAGACCTCGAAAGTTCCTGGCCCCAACTCTACGCCAGGAAACAATTTGGGCCGCTAGTCTTTGATCGGAGACGGGCGGCTTTTTTGTTCTTGAATCTGACTGCCTGATACGATCGGATTAACTGCCACTGGGTAGATAAAATGCCTGTTTTTCCGGTCTGTTTTGTGCAATTGAAAGAACAAAGTGCTGGCGAGCCACGAACATCTTTTTGTCTCTTCTTTTCCAACACCTCGTTATGTCGCTACCTTGAAGGAACGTGGTCGACCCTAATAATTGACTCGCAGCCGCTATTGCCCCACGGAAGTCGATCCAATGGTTGCCCGTTCCAGCAAGTACCCATCGCATGACCCGATCCGACCACGATCCATTTCAACTGCTGGGAGCAGCGATTCAAGAGAATCCGCGTCTGGCCACCATGCTGACGCAGATCTGGCGGCAACTCGATACGGCCGACCAGCTCTTGCAGTTGTTCACCGGAATCTGTAGAGCGCTGGCCGAATCGTTTCCCAAGTCAGCCGCTCAAGTCTTGCAGCAACAATCGTCAGGCGACTGGAAGCCGGTCGCGACGGCCGGAAACCCAGGCAAGGTGCGCTCGCAGCAAATCGATCAATGGCTGCAAGCAGAGATCTCGACCGGAAGCCCTGCGGCCGTTTCGCTGCCAATGGATAACGAGCCGCAACGTTTGCTGATCCTCGAAGGTGTCGAATCGCTTCCTTCTCAATCGCTGCACGCCATTGCCCAGGTCGCCCGGTTCGCGGTCAATCGGTTCATTGAAAACCAGAACAAGAACGATCGAGCCCAGCGCCTTAAAGCGATGCTGAACATGGTGCAGCGCTGGCATCATACCGACGACCTGGTCTCGCTGCTGAATGAGATGGCTCAGTGCTCGACCGAGTTCTTCAGTGCCGAGCGTGCCAGTATCTTCCTGTGGGATAAAGCGAAGCATCAGTTGATTGGCCGGCCAGCCCTGGGGGTGGAAGATGGCAAGCTGGTTGTGCCAGACGACAAAGGTGTCGTCGGGGCGGTCGTGCAAAGTGGCGAGCCGCGCCGCGTCGACGATATGCTGGGGCACGAAGTCAATCGCGAGATCGACAAGCAGTTAGAGTTTCATACCCGCAGCCTGCTGTGCGTACCGCTGAAAGATCGCAAAGGAAAAGTGTTCGGCGCGTTCGAGCTGATCAACAAGAAGGAGGGCAACTTCACCACCAAGGATGAACAAGGCCTCGCGGAAGTCGCGGTTCACGCGGCGGCGGTTCTGGAAAGTTCGCAGCAGATCGCCGAACTGACCGAGAGTCGCGACCGGATCGCTCAGGCCCAAGCTGCCGAGATCCAGCTGATTGGCGAATCGCTCGCCATGCTCGAGCTTCGCCGCAACATCGATCGCATCGCAGCAACCAGGTTGCCGGTGCTGGTCCTGGGAGAGAACGGTACCGGTAAGGAAGTGGTCAGCCGACTGATCCATTATCAAAGCGATCGTCGCGGCCAGCCTTTGGTCGCGGTCAACTGCGCGGCGCTGCCAGACACGCTCCTCGAAAGCGAACTGTTCGGTCACGAGAAAGGGGCTTTCACCGGGGCCCATGAAACGAAGGCCGGCAAGTTCGAACTCGCCTCCGGTGGGACGTTATTCCTCGACGAGATCGGCGACATGAGTCTCACCGGTCAGGCCAAGCTGCTGCGAGTTCTCGAAAACCATGTCGTGACGCGGCTGGGCGGACAGGGCGATATCGAGATCGACGTTCGCGTCGTCGCAGCGACCAACCAGGATCTGCCGCAACTCGTGAAAGAGAACAAGTTCCGGCAAGATCTGTTCTATCGCTTGGATGTCGTCTCGGTGACGTTGCCTCCGCTGCGCGATCGTGGGAACGATATTCTGATCCTGGCCGAGAAGTTCCTCGACCTGTTTTCACGCAAGGCCCGGCGACCGCTCCCGCAGCTTTCGACCGACGCCAAGTCGCGGCTGCTGGGGCATGCCTGGCCGGGCAACATCCGCGAGCTTCGTAACACGATGGAACGCATCGCGTTTCTGTGCGATCGCGACGTCATCACGGCCGACCTGATCCCGCTCGAGACGATGACCGGCCCCCATGTCAATCAGGTACCAGCCCAACTCGACCTGGCGACCGCGACTGAGCACTTCCAGGCCGACTTCATTAGCTATCACATGGAGCGGACCGGAGGGAACATGGCCCAAGCCGCCAAAAACATGGGCGTGCATCGCTCGAACTTGCACCGGAAGATGAAGCAGCTAGGGCTTTTAGACGAAAAAGAGTAGGCGGATTGCCCCCAGATTTCAAGGAATTCGCCCACCAGCCCAGGCCCGCCACGAATTTCTTCAAGCGTCCCCTTCACCCCAGCCGAGAAAAGCGGTAAAGTATGCGTTTCGTAACCAGAGTCCGTGAAGGACTAGGCGAAATCAGAGGCCCAGCCCGAACCATTTCGGTCTCCTAAGCCTCCTAAAACCAGATCGCTCCCTTAGCTCAATTGGCAGAGCAACTGACTCTTAATCAGTAGGTTGTTGGTTCGATTCCAACAGGGAGCACTTTCTAAACCCTGTGAGTGTTTGCACTTACGGGGTTTTCTTTTGCGCTGAAAGTCGGTGAGCTTCGCGGATTATCACCGGATTTGTCACTTCTGACAATATGGTCTTACTCTTCCATGGGGGTTCGCCGCTCGTGTGCGGATTGCAGTACGCTGACTACGTCATGGTCGAGATATTGCAGCTTTGAACGCATCTCATGCCAGTCAGCGTTGAGGGATAGGTTCTCAATTACAGCCAACCATTCAACCGCTGGCTGAGTATTGGGAAACACGGTTGCAAATGCCTTATCGAAATGAGTGGCTTTTGACCTAACTTTGTCTTGAAGAGATTCCAATCGACCTCGTAGATCGTCGATCCTGGGTTGCTCGTATTCATTCTTCCCTACAAGTTCGAGCGGAATACGTTTCTCGACAGACTGAATCGCCACACTTATTTCATGGCAGCTGTCTAGAATGTAGGTCAAGTTTTGCCATTCCTTAAGCTTACTAGCTATTTCCTCAAGTATCCCCTCGCTTGATTTTGGGTCGAGTACATTCAGAATCAGCATCTGTCTCAGCCGTCCGATGAATTTCTGATGCACCCTTCGCTCGCCTTTATCTATGGAATTCTCCCAACCATCTATTGCCGTTAGGAGTGTAGCCTGTAGATGGATCTTGGCTTGTTTGGCGAGCTCCAATTGTGATTGTTCTTGAGCGTCGGCAGATTTTCTGAGTTCCCATTGGGTAATAATCAACTCCTTTCGCTGTTCCGCAAGTTCTTGCTTTTGAAGCCAAATAGCCGCGATGACTCCGACCAGTGCCAACGATGAGATAAGCGAGTTGATGAAACCAAAACTGTCTCCAAATTCACCAGCCTTATCTAGCCCTAGTGTTAGTTCCCACGGCCATTCTTCAAATTGAAGAAACCACGGTACGAAACCAAAGCACCAAACAAGCAGGACTAAAGTCAGTCCCATCCAAATCGGCTTGAGTGAAACTTCCGGCATTGAGCCAAGAATTTCTTTTAGTTCAGGATCGAGATCGCGAGTCCTCACCGGTTTAGATTTGTCTGACATGGCATAACATCGACTATTTGCAACGTTGATAAGTCTCACTCATATGACGACCAATTTAGCCTCAATTCAAAGCTACGCAAACTTCGATGCTTCTTTTGGTGTTGACCCGCAACACTGCCAAAGCAATTCCGCCGTTCGTTCAGCATCCTGTCCAACGTAAAACTTCAGCGTCGTCTCAATCGACTCATGCCGCATGAGCTCCCGCAGCTGCTGAGGGAGCAGCCTTTTGGACCATCGTTCCCCGAATGCCCGGCGTAAGTCGTGGACGCTGGCGAATTTCTCTTTTTCGGTCCGTCGGTCGACGTTGACCACGATCTTCGACTTTTGGCCGATCTCGCTGATGACCTTCAAGGCCCAGTCTGCCCTTGGACGCTTGCCCGGCGAGACTCAGGGACAATTCTGAGCGTCTTTGGCAGTTTCTCGGTCAATCTCACGGCATCGTCGGGTAATAGCCGGCAGGGTAGGGCTGGGTGTCGACGGCGGCGGACATTTGTTCCAGGGCGGCGATGCGTTGTTCGAGGGAGTCGACCCGGGCTTGGGTTTCGGGGTGCTCGCCGTTGCAGGTTTTGCTGCCGAAGCTAAGGCTCAAGCAGCCAGGGTTGGCAAGTAAAGTCAGGCTAGTAATCAGCAAGCATGGCAGCAGTCGTGGGGCACGCATGGAGAGAAACTTTCTTCCCGAGGTGAAGCGAAGGCCAGACAAGTCAAAGCCTGGCGATCGTCGCAAACCCCCAAAAGTGGGTCAATTCCAACTGCCCCAATTCGGCCTGATCGACAAGTCGCCCCCGGACAGGCTTCGGTAAGCCGAGCAGTGCCAGCATGCCGCAGCTTTCACCTGGGCCGGCCAGGCCAACTACTCCTTCGTTGCCCATTTCATCGCGCGGTCGAAGGACTTGGAGCCGGTGGGCCATTCGTGGTCGTCGGGGACGAAGCCGTGGGTTTCGATGATTTCGGCGAGGGTCTGGCCTGCTTCTTCTCGGTTGCCGGCTTGGGCGAGTTGCATGCCGAGGCGGACGATCGTGCGGCGGGGGTAGTCTTTCGCGATCTCGATCAGGCCGCTCAGGATGCGGTCGCGCGAGAAGTTCAGCTCTTGGAACATGGCAGGCCAGCCTTCCGACTCGGCCAGGTAGAAGGCAATCTGGAAGTAGAGGGCCTCCCCTTGCGGTCCCTCGATGCGGTCGGCGATCGACGTGGCATAGGCTTCGGCTTCCTCGTCGGTGCCGCCATTTTTCGGCAGGTGGGTCATGGCGGCCTCGGCGTAGACGCGAGCATACGAAGGAGCTTTGTCAGCGGCTCGGTCGAGCACGAACTTCATTTGCGAACGCGTCCAGTTCAAGTCGCGGCCGAGGCGGACTGCCGCGGCGAAGGCTTCCGGCGGAGCGTCGTCGCGTTGAATGAGCGGCGTGAGAATCTCTTTGCACTCTTCCATCTGATCGCGATACTCACTCAGCACATTGCCAGGCGTCGACGCGTCGGGCTTGTCGCCGCGGGCCTTACGGGCAAGGTCGTATTTCAACTCGAACAACGCGAGACGGATCAGCTTGGAGTCAGGGCGAACGGCCAGGTAATCGCGGAGCTTCTTTTCGTACTCTTCCGCTTCGCCAGATCGCACCGAGACTAAATTCAATCGGAGGATGAGCGACGAATAGAGGTTGTCGGCAATTGCATCGAGGGCGGGCGTGTTCTCTCGTTCCCACCGCTGGCTGAGGAGCTCTAGCGTGTTGTAGCGTCCTTCCTGCATCAGCTTGACCAGTTCCAGGGCCAGCAGGTACTCGCGCGAAAGCGGATTCCCTTCCAGGTTCCAGGTCGTCACATTCCCTTCGGCGTCGAAGTTCAGGAACATGCCGGCATCGGGGGCGAGGCGGATTCCTTCGACCGTTTCGATCTCGGCAGGCAGCTTCACCGGGCCTTCGTGGCGGCTTCCTTCCCAGTCGCGAATGTCGATGCAGCGATCGGTCAGAAACCAGAACTGCCGCCCGTTTGTAGCGAACTTGCAGCGGCGAATGTCCTGGAGCATTCGCTGCGAATAGGCTTCGTACTGGGCGTTCTTCGGGTTGGTGACCTGCAGCTTCACGAGGTTGTTGCCATTGAGCACGGCGAAGCGGTAGCGCCCCGAAGCGATCTGCATGGAGGTGTTGGTGTGGATGGTCGCCTTTTGACCGGCGAGCCCTTTCTCTTGCGGGACCAGCACCGAGACTTCGACCCGGTCGGCGAAGCGTCGGCCTTCCAGGTAATGACCATGGTTGTCGATGCTGCCGGAGATTGGTTCGAGCATCGGCTCGTTCTTCGGATTCAGCAGGCGAATATCGACATGCTTCTTGTCGCCGTCGCGAATGGTGTGCAGGCCATTCGCGGCATCGATCGCGTAGAAATGTTTTCCGTTGGTCGACATGCCAACGTCATGGATCGGGGCTGGCAGCCCGGCAACTTGATAAGTCGCTTCGCCCGTGTCGAGGTCGTACTGCTCGACCCCACCTTGTTCGGTCCCGATCACCAGCAGCTTGCCATCGTGCGAGATCGCCACGGCACCTTTGCCAGGAGCCTTGTCGGCAGTGAGCTCGAAGATCGATTTGCCGGAGGCGATGTCCCAGACACGCAGGTCGCCACTCTCGTCGAGGGTGACCGCACGCGTGGCGTCGGCGGAGATCTCCATCTTCCAGGGACGCTGCTTGCCGACCGAGAACGAACTTCCTTTCTGAAAGCTGGCGCGATCGGAAGCTCGGACCAGGGCATCCAGTTCTTCAACCTTGGCCAGTTCCCATTCGGTCGGAGCGAGTTCCTCGGCCGGAACCGATGGAGCTTTCACTTCCAGACGAGCCAATTGATAGGGGCGATCAAGCGCCCAGGTCATCATCTTCTCGAACTCAGGCATGCCTCCGTTGAGAACGTCAGGAACTGGCACGCCGCCCACCGATTCAAAGCGTTCGGCCAACTGCTTTCCCATTGACTTATCTTCGAGTTCATGGGCGAGCTGGATCGCCATCGAGAGATGCATGTTTTGCCTTGTCGAGTCTCGCAGAGCCATCTTGGCATAGCCTTGCATCACTCGTTCTTTCGAGAAGCCGAGGCTCTCGAAGGTGCCATACCAGCCGTTGTAGTTGCGGATGCCCCGTGCGATGTGGGCGTAAAGAATGTCTCCTTCATCGCCCCCGACGGCATCGGCGACTTCCTGGGCCAGGTCAGAAGAAGCCTCCTGTGAGCCGCCCCAACGAGGCATCAAGCCGATCGCCGCTTCGGCATAAATACGAGGATAGGTCGGGGCGTTCTTTCGTGCCTCGGTCATCAGGTAGGTTGTTTCCTCCGGCGTCCATTGGCTCACTTTGGCCAGCTCCATTGCCTGGGCGTAAGCTTCGGGGCAAGGGGGCGATTTTCGCTGAAACAGCGGCATCAGCATGTTCTCAGCTTGTTCGAGGTTGAGCTGGAAGAACTTCGATTCCTGTTCGTCGACTTCGCTGGCAAAGCCTCGGCCTCGACAGTCCCAAGCCATCTTGATCGCGTCCATTGTCAGCACAACGCGAAAGAACTCGCAGCTTGGGTGCTCGGCCAGGAACTTCTTGTAGGTGGCAAACTGCGTTTTCTGTTCCCAATGGTTGGTGTGATAGCTCCGGACAAAGTCGGTCAGAAAGTAATAGAGGGTCTGTTGTTCTTTGTCGTACAGATCGAAGTCTTCCGCTGCCCAGCGCTGGGCCAGCAGTTCGATCGCTTCAAAACGATGCTCTTCCAATAATCCTTGCAGGTTATTCAGCATGGCCGCATGCAGCCGAGCCTGGTTGTCGTGCAGTTGCCAAAGGTCGACCTCACCTTCGCTGGTGATGAAAAGCAGCAAGTCATCATCAGGGGCGGTCAGGACGTGGGCGACTTCGTAATCGATTTTCGGATAGCGAACCAGATCGAACAGCGGCATGTAGTTGGCTGTGCGAACCTCGACACCGCTGGCGGTTGCTGTCCAGGCCGTTTGATCTTGCGAGTCGAATCGAATGTTGAGCGGTGGTGAAAAGAACTTGTCTTGCTTGTGGGTGTACTTGAGTGATTCCGGGTCTTTATAGAACTCGAACAGGCCGCGATCGTCGGCGAGCCACAGCTGCCGATCATTCGCGGCAGTAGCGGCGACCGGGAAGGGTGGCCCTCGAAGAGTCGCGGTCGAATAGCCAGCCTTCGTGGAAAATACGACGCCTGCCTTGCTGGCCATGGCCGTGGCATAGTTGCCGCTATTGCTTACGGAAATGTCGACGGCCGGGCGAAGGTCAGGAAACTTCTCGCTACTTTGAACCTTGCCAGGGGCTAGGGCTTCGGCGATGTAGGCCTGACCTTTGATGTCGGCCGCTGCAATACGATTGCCGTTGGTCGAGAACGCCACGGCACCGATCGGAAATTGAAGCTGGTCGTGGGTGAACTTCAGTTGGCCAGTCTTAGCATCGAGCAGCAACACATTGGTCGAGCCATCGCCGAAAAGAATCTGCGAGCCATCGGCCGAGATCGCGATGGCGGCCTGGGCCGAGGGATTGTTCAGCTTGTATTCGGCAAGTCGCTTGCCATCGGGAAGGCTCCAGGTCGTCAGCCGACGATCGGAATCGTACGTTAGAAGCGTCGTGCCATCGAGTGACACGTCGGCCGCAACGATCGGCTTGTCGCCCAACGAGAACTTGCCTTGATGGACAAACTTCGGCTGCAAGTCGCTTGTGCGCAGCAATTCGATTTCGTCGACCAGTTGCTCATCCGACTTGCCGACAGTAATCGGGTTCCAGAAGGGACGCTTGGCGGCCTCGTCTTCGAAGAACCGCTGCGTAGGGCGAAAGGTCTGCAAGCGGAACTCGCTCACCGCGGGGTACTCGCGTGTGAAGCGTTCAGGCTTGGTGGCCGCCTCTTGAGCTTGGATAGAAATGCTGCTGGTTAAAAGAAACAACCAGCCGAGAGCGAGCCAGCGAGTCAATCGCGGGAGCGTAGACGCGGTCATCGAATGCGTACCGTAGCGAATGGAGGATGAAGTCGACGAGGGGAGGCCAAGGCAAAGTCAGCAGGAAAGCCAGGCCCCGAGATGGGCTAGGAGAAACCTAGTCTACCATCGATTCGATCTCGATCGATAAGTTTTATTCGTTTCGCTGGCAGTAAGGATTTATAGATATAGCCATGTTTTTACTGACATGGCATGAGCATTTGCATACGACAAAGGCGCAAGTTTCTGTTAACCGTCGGCGCCGGAAGTCGTTGGGTGCTTCTCGTGTTCTTTCCAGAAGGTGATGTAATCGAGGTGATCTTTCTGCACGGTCGGGCTGAAGACGCACTGGATCAGCTCTTCCTTTTGTTCGACGAAGCGGCTGAGGTCTTTCTCGTCATCGGGCTTGAAGATTGGGGCAGGGCGGTCGTAAACGATTGTCGCTCCATTGGCGCCGTCGGAATGATATTGCGAAAGACCGACCACACGATCGCTCACGAAAAGGGCTTCGTTCAGCTCGTGCGTGACGATCACGACGGTATAAGGAGGAACACGATTTTCGGAGCGAGCTCGGACATTTTCGGCATATAACTGAAGCAGCATCAACTGCAGTTCTTCACGTGTCGCCTCATCGAGTGCGCCGAAAGGTTCGTCCAGCAGCAGCACGCTGGGTTGCATGATCAGGGCCTGGGCGATCGCCACGCGCTGTCGCATGCCGCCCGACATTTCGCTCGGATATTGATCGCGGGCAGCGTACAGGCCGACTTTCTTCAGAAACTCGTCCGCTTGTTCCAAGTGTTGCTTGCGAAGCTTTCGCCAGGCGAAATAATTGAACACGCGGAACGGGAGCGATGTCTGGTCGAGCATCAATCCGAAGGCAACGTTCTGCCGTGCGGTCAGGAACTCGTACAAGCTATAGTGCTGGTAAACAATTCCAACATCGCGTGTCGGGCCATCGACTACCTTTTCGCCGACCAGCACTTGGCCAGATTGCGGAGGATGCGTTCCGAGGATCGCTCGGAGCAAGGTCGACTTGCCACATCCACTCGGACCGACGAGCGCAACAACTTGCCCGGCACCGACCCGCAGGTTGACGTTGTTGAGAACTTTTTTCGGCCCGTAGGCATGAGAAACGTCGACAATTTCCAAGTTGGCCATGGTTCGAGCGAATAAGGGGTAGCAAAATTGAACGTGCCAGGGGTTCCGATTATCGAGAACGCCTGGAGAGAAAACCAGTAGGTGCCTTTTTAGCGTCGTGTCATGGATTACCACTTCGACCCAACCATCCCGATTCAGGCCGCACCGACTCCGCCGGCGTCATGGTACACCGACCCTTTGGTCTTTGCAGCCGAGAAACGCCAGGTCTTTGAAAAGGCTTGGATCGCCGTGGGACGCAACGACCAAATTACTTCGCCGGGAAGCTACTTCACCGGCGATCTGGTCGGCAATCCTTATCTCGTAGTTCGTGACGAGGAAGGAAACCTTAGGGCGATGCACAATGTTTGTCGACATCATGCGGCGCTGGTGGCCCAGGAATGTGGTCGAACTTGTGAACTGGTATGCCCTTACCATGGTTGGACCTATCGACTGGATGGTCGGCTGAAAAAGGCTCCGCGGATGGGCAAGATGGCCGATTTCGATGTCGAGCAGTTCTCGCTTCCGCCGATCAGCGCGACGCAGTGGGGGCCGTTTGTCTTTATCGATCTCGACGGTCCGCTGGGGGGCGAAGACAATCCGCGTAACCTGGCGGCCGACTTTCAGCCGCTGGTCGCTCCGCTGGCAGAGCTCGGCATCGAGGGGATGAAATGGATCGAGCGACGCGTCTACACGATTCGTTGTAACTGGAAGGTGTTTGTCGATAACTCGCTCGATGGCGGATATCATGTCGCCTATGCCCACGAACAACTGGCGGCCGGGCTCGAGTTCGACGGCTACGAAACCCACATCTACGATCGCTCGTCGGTGCAGATTTGCCGATCGAGCGGTTCCGACGATCGACTGGGCGAGAAGGTCACCTATGCCTGGCTGTATCCCAATTTCTTCATCAATCGCTATGGACGAATGATGGATACGAACCTGGTGATCCCGCTGACGGTCGATACCTGCCAGGTCATCTTCGATTTTTATGCCGACTACGAAGATGTCGAGCAGTGGGATGCTAAGCGAACCATTCGCAAGTCGATTCAACAAAGCCACGTGATTCAGCAGGAAGACGTCGATATCTGCGAGTCGACGCAAAAAGGATTGCAGTCGATATCGTTTCATCGCGGTCGTTATTCGTCGAAGCTCGAACAATCGGTCCACGCGTTCCACCAGATGCTGTGGAGCGAGATCAAGGAAGACCTCCCAACATGACAAACAACTACGATTTCTTCACTCGCCTCGCACGTTTGCTCAACTCGGGTCAGGCCCGTAGTGTGATTCTGTGCGGCAACATCTATGACCTGCAGTGGGATGGTGCGCAGTACGTGCCGCTCAATTCGTTCCTGCTGGAAAAGACCAAAACGCCTGGGCTGATTCCGCTGGTTTACGAGTTGAACGGCCCCATTCGCATCGACGACGCCGCGCTCGGCAAACTGCGCGGCGCGTGGGTGGAATGGAAGTCAGGCGTCGATGCCAACACACTGGCACTGCAAGATCTACAGTCGAAGGGATCGAAGCTCGAGTTTTTCCAGCAAGAGTTTGATCGGCACCTGCAAAGTGCGACCGGCAATCCAACACTGGCGTTGGAACTCCTGCGACAACTGACGATCTGCTCGCGTGCATCGCTGCGAGAGAATTTGCTGATCATCGTCGAAGCGGCCGACATGCTGCTGCCGGAAGCTGGTTCGCTCGCCTCGCTGAACGACCGTCAACTCCATCGAATCAGCATCGTACACGATTGGTTCGGCGACCCGGAGTTTGTCGAAGGGAACGACTCGGTCGTGCTGCTGGCTGAATCGCGAACGCTAATTCACAGCCGCATTTCCCGCATGCCTCAGGTTTTGAGTGTCGACGTACCGGCACCTTCGCTGGAGCATCGCGTGGCGTACATTCAGCATTACCTGAAAAGCAAGACGCCGACTCCGAAGTTGTGGGCGACGCCGGAAGCCTTGGGCGAATGCACGGCAGGGCTTTCGATTCAAGCCTTGCGGCAGATGCTGGCCGGCGCGGCCTATACCGGCGACCAGCTCACGGCGGACAGCGTCTTCACGAAGGTCGAAGAGTTCATCCGCACGCAGCTCGGGGACGATGTCGTCGACTTCAAGAAGCCTGAGCATTCGCTGGAAGATGTCGTTGGTTTCACGAAGCTGAAAGAGTTCCTCGGTCGCGAGTTGATCCCTCGCTTTCGGGCGAAGGGAGCCAAGGCTCTGCCTGGGGCGGCCGTTGCCGGGGCCATCGGTAGTGGCAAGACATTTATCTTTGAGGCAGTCGCCGCCGAGCTCGATTTGCCGGTGCTGGTGCTGAAGAACATTCGCAGCCAATGGTTCGGCCAGACCGACGTGATCTTCGAACGGCTCCGGCGGGTTCTCGATGCCCTGGAAAAGGTGGTCATCTTCGTCGACGAAGCCGACACGCAGTTTGGCCGCGTCGATGCGAACGCCCATGAAACCGAACGCCGTCTGACGGGCAAGATTCAAGCCATGATGAGCGATCCGATGCTGCGGGGCAGGGTGCTGTGGCTGTTGATGACGGCTCGCATTCACCTGCTTTCGCCTGACATCCGCCGACCAGGTCGCGTGGGTGACTTGATCATTCCGGTGCTTGATCCCGAGGGAGAAGATCGTCAGGCGTTCATCGAGTGGGTGTTGAAGGGGATCGACATCAAGTCCCCTGGCGAGCAAACCAAAGAGGCGTTTATCGAGGAGTTAGATCAAAGCGTGCTGGAAGAAAACTACTCGGCGGCGGCGTTCGCGTCGCTGCGTTCGCTGCTGAAGGCAACCGAGCCTGATAGCTGGGAAGCGGTTCGCGCGGCGATTCACGATCAGATTCCCCCAGCAATCGGCGCAACACGTGAATATCAGACATTGCAAGCGTTATTGAATTGCACGCGTCGATCGTTGTTACCAGACCCCAATATTACGGAAGAAACGCGGGAAGGGTGGCAAAAACGAATCCACGAGCTCGAGTTGCAAGGGATTCGCTAGTTGGGTTGCCCCTGACAGCGTGGTAGATTGGCAGGCAAACGGCCTGGGGTCGCGACCTGCGTAGGCAGACAGCGACAACAATTCGCCCGATTCTTTGCAAGATTGACGCTCACTCGACGAATACCTTGTCGAACCAATTTTCGGGAGACACAGATGTATCGCAATTTGCTTCTCGCGCTGACGATCGCGAGTCTATTTCTGGTATCGCCAGGGCATGCTCAGCAGAAGTTTTCGAGCATTACCGGCCCTTTGGATGTGAAACCAGTTCAAAGCGGTGCCCAGGTCAACGTCCCATTCATTACTTGGGGCGGTGATGCCGCGACCTTCTTCGCCAATGGGGGGCTCGATACGACGCCTGACTCGATTTATGGCAAGAGCGGGCTGAAGTTGAAGCTGACACCAGGGGACGATTTCGTTCAGCAGGTGAAAGATTACATGGGAGGCAAGTCACCGTTTTTACGTGGCACCTTCCGCATGTTGGGTCAGGCCAGCGAAGTGATCGGTAAAGATCCGCGCACTAAGCCAGTTGTCATCCTGCAGTTGTCGTGGAGTGCCGGCGACCATATTGTCTCCCGCGAAGGTTTCAAAACCTTGAACGACCTGAAGCGGGAAGGCAAGAAGGTCCGTATCGCATGCCAGCAAGGTGGTCCGCACGTCGGTCTGCTGTACGATGCGTTGGCTGCCGCTCAGTTGACCAACAAAGATGTCGAGATCGTTTTCGTAGAAGACCTGACCGGTGCCAATGGTGCCGCAGAGAAGTTCCGCAAGGATTCGACCATCGATGCCTGCTGTGTGATCACGCCAGACATGATCGGCCTGACCGGTGGTGTTGATTCCGCCGGAACGGGTGCCGAGGGTACGGTCGAAGGAGCTCACGTGCTCGTCTCGACCCAGAACATGTCGCGATCGATCGCCGACGTCTATGCCGTTCGCAGCGACTGGTACAACGCCCACAAGGATGAAGTCGAGAAGTTCGTCGCAGGCTATTTGAAGGCTACGGTCGAAGTCAAAAAGATGCGTGACGACTTCGAGAAAACCCAGCGGATGTCGCCGGAGTATCGCAAGCTGTTGACCACGTGCCAGAAGATCTTTGGCGAAGAGGTGTTGCCGACGCTGGAAGTCGACGCTCATGGTCTGCTGCTGGACTGTAACTTTGTCGGCTTGCCGGGGCAGATCGCCTTCTTCAAGCAAAGCGGGAACCTGAGCGGTTTCGACGCGAAGATGAAAGCGGCTCTCGACCTGGCAACCAACTGGGGTTATGCCGGCGCTCGAATGGGATTCGATCCGGTCAACTTCGACTACAAGAAGGTCGCCAGCTCGGCCGGCGTTCCTTATGCCGAACCGCAGAAGATTGTCAAAGGGGAAAGCCTCACGGAGTTCCCTGGCGACGATCTCGATACCGGAACGATTGTCAGCTTTACGATCTCGTTCGAGCCGAACCAGACCGACTTCTCGGTCGATCGGTACGGGGCCGAATTTGATCGGGCATTGCAGTCGGCCAGTACGTTCGGCGGTGCGGCCGTCGTGATCCGAGGCCACTCGGACCCAACCAAGACTTTGGTTCAGTTGATCAAGGCTGGCTTGGAAAAGGGTGTCATTCGTCGCACCGGCCAGCAAGGCAACTATCGCTACTTCATCAATACGAAGCAGGGCACCCAAGAACTCGATTTGAGCCAGACTGGCGCGATGGTGGAACTGATCAAGAGTGGCGCCTTTGAAGGTGCCGCCGACAGCCCACTGCAAACGATGCAGGCCGCTTTGAACTTGTCGCAGGCTCGTGCCGAACAGGTCAAGCAAGCAATTATTAACTACGCCGAACAGCGCGACATCAATGTCAACCTGTCACAGCTTCAGCCACTGGGGGCTGGGATTTCCGACCCGGTGATCTCCAAGCCATCCAACATGGCCGAAGCGAAGCAAAACATGCGAGTCGAATTCCGGATTGTGAAAGTGAATCCGGAAGAACTTTCCGAGACTGACTTTGACTTCTAAACCAATCTTCTTTCGCTGCCTTGGCCGAGCGATTCGGGCGAGGCAGCACGAAGAGGATTTCTTTTCGACGATTTGGGGGACACGATGATTCAAAAGATGCTACTGGTATGCGCGGTGTGCGGGCTCTTCATTCCGCTCCATTCCGCTTCGGCGGCGAACGAATTGAATGTCGTGGTGATCCTCGATAACTCTGGTTCGATGAACCAGGTTATGAATCGGGGTAACACGCGGATCGTCGCTGCCAAGCAAGCGATGTGGCGAGTTCTTTCTCAAGCACCCGAGGATGCCCAGATTGGTGTCGTGCTGCTGAATCCGGTCCGCAATCAGAAGTGGGCGGTACCGCTTGGCCCCGTCGAGCCTTCCGTTGCCCAAGAAGCGGTCGAGTCGCTCCAGGCGGCCGGCAACACGCCGCTGGGAGCCACGATGAAAGAAGCGGCCGACGCGCTCTTGGAACTTCGCGACAAGCAGAAGTATGGCACTTATAAACTGCTGATCATTTCCGATGGCGAGGCAACCGACCGAGCCTTAGTCGAGCAGTATTTGCCTCAGATCCAAGCCCGCGGCATTCTGGTCGATGTGATCGGCGTATCGATGGGGCAACAGCATAGCCTGGCGACGCGGACGGCAACCTACCGCAACGCCGACGATCCCGCTTCGCTGGAGAAAGCGATTTCGCAGGTCGTGCTTGGCGAAAGTTCGACCGACACGGACGACAACACCGGACAAAGCGATTTCGATTTATTAGCCTCGGTGCCGTCGGAAGTGGCCGCGGTCTCGCTCGAAGCGTTGACGACCCCGCACAACGAGCCCATCGGCGCGTTCGCTGGCGATCCGGTGGCCGGGCTGCCCAATAGTTATCAGCCGCCGCAGCCGGCCAATGCCCCCAACAACGGCTCGAATCGTGGTGGAGGCCCTGGTTTTGGGACTTTTCTGATGATCGGCTTTGTAATCCTGATACTATTTCGGGTGTTCGCCTCGATTGTCAAAGCCCGTTAAGACCGTCAAAATAGTGATCTATGTTTTCTTAACGATGATCTCGGCGGCATGGCCAATATCCTCGCAACGTTGAAATCCAACAGGAGCAGTTGAGTGTCCAAAGGCAAGTTGCTTGCCGTGAGCATTGTGTGGCTGCTGATTCTCGCGGCTGGTGTCACTGTCTGGAAAGTCGTCTTCGCGCCGGCCGTGGAAGTCTCGCTCGAAGAGCAAAAGCGAATCGAGGCCGAGAAAGCTCGGGCCGAGCGTGACAATCAATTGCGCCGTGGTGGCACGGATAGTCGTTATCGTACCCAGGTCAATCTCGCCCTGGATGGCTTCAGTGGATACGCCGTCTTTCGCAGTCCCGAGTTCGCCGACGAACTAAGCAAGCAGGGAATCAAACTTCAGCTGAGCGACGACGGTGCCGACTATTCGGCTCGGCTGGAAGCGCTGCGCAGTGGCAAGGTCGACATGGCCGTGATGACGATCGACGCCCTGGTGGCGACCAGCGCCGATGCTGGCGATCTTCCGGCGACCATCGTGGCGATTGTGGACGAAACGGTCGGGGCCGACGCGATCGTCACCTATCGCGATACCTACCCGAACGTCGATTCCTTGAACCGAGCCGATACGCGGTTCGTGCTGACGCCTGACTCGCCGAGCGAAACCTTGGCACGCGTGGTGATCTCGCGGTTCCAGCTTTCGGAACTCGAGAAAGATCCCTTCATCAAAGTGGCCGACGCCGCGGAAGTGATGCAAAAGTACAAGCAGGCCAAGCCGGGCGATCCGTTGGCGTACGTCGTCTGGCAGCCGTTCATAGCCAAGATGCTGCAGAACGATCGGATGCACGTCGTGGTCGATAGTTCTCGCTTTCCCTCCGCGATCGTTGACGTGCTGGTGGTCAGTGACGACTTCATCGCCAAGAACCGCGACACGGTTGCCCAAGTGGTGAAGGCGTACCTCAAGGCAAACTATGCCTATCGTGACGATGCCCGGCGAATTGAACTGGTGATGAAAGATGCCGCTGCTACCGGTACCAAGCTAACCCAGTCCGAAGCAACGCAGTTGGTCGAAGGCGTCTGGTGGAAGAACACACAAGAGAACCTCGCGCATGTCGGCCAGCGAGGTGGTTCCCACTTGCCCCATATCGAAGACATGATTGCCGGCGTGACCAACGTGCTGGTCGAAACAGGTTCGATCGCCGCCGATCCGACGATGGGCCATCCGAACTATCTGTACAACGACTCGATCTTGAAAGAACTGGTCGACTTTCATCCCGGCGAGCAGCCGGAAGAGGTTCGTGGTACTTCGATGCCGGCACTGACCGATCAGCAGTGGGGCTCGCTGGTGCAAATCGGAACGGCCCGGGCACCAACGCTGGTCTTTGCTCGCGGAACGGCAAGCTTAACGGAACGCAGCCGGGTGCTGCTGGACGAACTCGCCGGAACGCTTCAGGCAACCCGTTATTACGTGATTGTGAGGGGGAATGCCTCGCGCCGGGGCAACCTGGAAGCGAATCAAAAGCTGGCCGAAGATCGTGCCAAAGAAGTGGAACAATACCTGGTATCGCAGGGTGTCGATCGCGATCGCATACGAGCCATCGGTGTCGAGCCGAGCGGCAGTACTTCGGTTTCGTTCGTCCTGGGCGAGCTTCCCTATTAGTCACCACGGGAAGCAGCGGATGAAAGCGATACCCTGATGGACAGCGTCAAAAAGAAGGTCTTACTCGATCTCTTTGTTTCGCCGTGGACGGTCATTCCGATCGTCGGCGGGCTGAGCGCTTGGCTGCTGTCGTGGGGCATCGACGGTAATACGACGCTCAATGTGATCGGCCTCGCAGGCGTGCTCGCAGGCATGGGAATCCAGGCCTCGCGATTGATCTTCGGGATCGAAGACCTGACCGCTCGGGCGCACAACTATTTGACCGAACAAGAGCGGCTCGAGAGAAACCAGCACCTCGACCAGTTGGCCCGCCGGCTCGAACAAGACCAAGACCCACGCAGCGAGCAATGTTTGAATCGGCTGCGGGCGTTATACACCTCGCTGGAAGTCGATGCTCCGGTGGGGCATGCCGCGATCAGCATTCGCGAGAAGGTCGACAAGCTGTTCAACGCAGCCGTGCGGCAGCTCGAGCGTTCGCTGGAACTGTGGGACAAAGCCAATCGATTGCCCGGCAAGATCGGCCGACCGCTGCTGGAAGAACGCCGCAAAGCGGTGGATGAAGTGGTGCTGACCGTCGAGCATCTGGCGCGGACCGTGCAGCAGTATCACTCGTTCCAACTGCGCGATAGTGACGATGAATTGGCAAAACTTCGCCAGGAACTCGATCGCACTATTGAAGTCGCCAGACGAGCAGAAGAAGTTATAGAGTCGCTCGATTCGTCGAAGCAATATAACGAGTCCGAATACGAATCCTAGATAATCGCTCATCTACAAGTTTGACCGCCATTTCCCAAAGTGAGGGGATCCATGTTCCGAGCAATTGGCAAATACCTGCGAGCCATTGGCTACCTGTTGACCTTCCGGATCGACAAGGCAAGTGAATCGTTGCGTATGAACCCTGGCGTTGTATCGGCCAATTACGACCGGATCATCACCGAGAAGCGTAGCCGGATCAATCAATACAAAGACGCCATCAGCGCGATGATTGCCCAAGAGGAAACGAAGAAGGAAAAGCTGAAGGTCGTTACCGAAGAGATCGAGCGACTCGAAAAACTGAAGGCTGGTGCCGCGGCGAAGGCCCGCCAGGTTGCCTCGAAGTATAACGGCGATCCTGAAGCGACCCGGAACGATCCAGAATATCAAAAGTGCCAGGCCGCGTTCACCGATTTCAGCAGCACGCTGTCGGAGAAGCAGGCCCGCGTCGCCGAATTGGAATCGGATCTCGAGCAGTTGGTGGAAAACGTCAACCGTCACAAGCTGCAGATCCAAACGCAGATGCGTGAGTTGGAAAAGCTGGGCGAAGAGAAGCACGATGCGGTGGCTTCGATGTTGTCGGCCCAGGAAGAAAAGCAGATTGCCGACTTGATGACCGGCCTCGCCGAAGATCGTACCAGCGAAGAGCTGCGAGAGCTTCGCGATCTGCGGAACAAAGCCTCGGCCAATGCCCGCGTCAGCCGCGAACTGGCCGGCCTCGATACGAAGCAGGCCGAAGCCGAATTCATGGACTTCGCCGTCAACAGCCAGGCTAACGACGAGTTCGACGCCTTGATCGGGCTGACCAACAAGTCGCCAGAATCGGATGGCGATGGCCCGGAAAAGACAAGAATTCCGGAAAGCTAACGAATAACTGACGCAGAGAAAAATACACACCCTATCAAGAAGGAAGCAGTCAATGAGATTTGGAAATCTAGCAGCGTGTGCCGCCCTCGTCGCGTTAGTGGTCGGTTGCAACTCCGGCACACCCGCCGGTGGTGGCGAAGGGGACGTTCCGGTATTCAGCCTGGCTTGGAGCGAGTATCCCAGCTGGTCGGTCTTCGGTGTCGCGCACGAAAAGGGTCTGCTTCACAAAGATGAAGGCCAGATGGGCGAGTTGGAAAAGAAGTGGGGCGTCGACATCGTGCTGGTCCAAGCCGACTACGATTCCTGCTTGAGCCAGTATGGCAACTCGACCGTCGATGCCGTCTGCATGACCAACATGGACAGCCTTGCTCCGGCGACCGGCCGTGATTCGGTTGCCATCTTGCCGACTTCGACCAGTGTCGGTGCGGATGCTTGTATCACGGTGGGTGTCGATTCGATCGAAGCTTTGAAAGGCACACCGACCTACGGTTTGGAGAAGTCGGTTTCGCAGTACGCATTTGAACGCTGCCTGGAACTGGAAGGCGCCAATCCAAAGGATTACGAATTCAAGAACATGGATCCCGGTGTCGCGGCTCAGGCCATGCAGACCGGCGACGAAGCGATGAAGTCGATCATGGTTTGGAATCCGTTCGTTCTGCAGACACTCCGCGATCGCGACGGTGCCAAGCGTTTGTTCGACTCGCGTAAGATACCAGAAGAAATCATCGACATGGTCGTGGTTAGCAAGGCCAGCCTCGCGAAGCCAAGTGGCGACAAGTTTGCCGGCGCCGTGATCGATGCCTTCTACGAAGTGAACAAGATGCTGGAAGACGACAGCACCCGCGCCGACACCTTGAAGGCGCTGGGCGAAAAGTTCTCGAGCCTGGGTGTCGAAGACATGGAAGTGGTCGTCCAGGAAACGAAGATGTACCCAACGCCAGCCGACGGAATTGCTTTGTTTGAAAACAAAGATTTCCAGGAAAAGACGATGCCAACGGTTGTCGACTTCTGCGTCACGCACGATATCGTCGACGAGAAGTCTTCGATCGGTTTCGGCAAGGCAGACGCTCAGTTGAACTTCGATGCGTCGTACATGAAGCAGGTCGAAGCGGGCAAGTAAGCTCGTTCGATCCAAGATGCTTTCGCAAACCGATGTCAAAGGCACGAGGCAATGCTTCGTGCCTTTGCGCGTTGCCTACAACCTATGCCCCACACTTGCCTGAAAGTTGCCCCGAATGATTCGCCGGTCCATTAGCAAACGGACTCGCCTGCTGCTGGGATTCGCCAGCTTTGTTGTGATCTTGCTCGGTTATGCTTGGATGTCGCATCGCGCCCATGTCGAAAACCCTCGCAACAAAACGCTGCCCAACTTCTCGCAGTTTCAAGAAGGCTGGCAGAAGATGGCCACCGGCGATGGGGGCATCAAGTTTTGGGATGACGTGAAAGCGTCTTCCACCCGGCTTGCCGTCGGTGTTGGAATTGGGGTGCTGCTGGCCTTTGTGATCGGGCTGGCGATGGGGTGTATCCCCCAGGTCGAAGCCGTGCTGCTGCCGCCGATCTCGTTCTTCGCCAAGATCCCGCCCACTGCGATGTTGGCGGTTTACTTCGTGCTGTTCGGCGTGACCGGGATGAAGATCTTTGTCGCGTTGATCGCCTTCGGCATCTTTCCTACGTTGGCCCAGGCGATTGCCCAGGCTGCCCAAAAGGATGTCGACGAGCACACGATCTATAAGTCGTACACGCTCGGTGCGTCTCACTTCGAGGTCATCTGGGAAGTGGTAGTGCGGCAGATTCTGCCTCGTATTATCGAGAACGCTCGCCTGCAGATCGGACCAGCGATGGTCTTTCTGATTGCCGCCGAGTTTGCCCTGGCCGATGTCGGGTTTGGCTACACGCTGCGGATGCAGTCGCGTCTGCAGAACCTGAACATTGTGTACACTTATCTGATCATTCTGGGTGTGGCCGGGCTCGCGATCGACTGGTGCTTGATCTTGATGCGACGCAAGCTTTGCCCTTGGTTCGGCGAATAGTTCAAGCTGCCACGATAAAGGGCAAACGGCATCATGGGAAAAGGACGTCTCGAAGCATTCAGCGACGGGGTGATCGCCATTCTGATTACGATCATGGTCTTCAATCTGAAGGCACCCCAGCAGCATACGTGGGACGGGCTGATGGACATTATGCCGGGCGTGCTGACGTACGTGCTGAGCTTTGTCTATCTGGGGATCTACTGGAGCAATCACCATCACCTCCTGCAGTTGACCCAGCGTGTGAATGGTGGTGTGCTGTGGGCGAACTTGCACTTGCTGTTCTGGCTCTCGCTCATCCCGGTGGCGACGGCTTGGATGCATGAAAGCGAGTTCGTCGACCTGCCGGTCGCGATCTATGGCGTGGTGCTGTTTTGCTGCTCGGTGGCATGGTGGATCCTGCAAACGACTCTCGTCGCTCAAGATGGCAAGGGTTCGCGACTGGGAGGAGCGGTCGGGATCGACATCAAGGGAAAGGCCTCGATGCTGGCCTATCTGTTCGGAACGCTGGTCGCGTTTGTTTCTCCCTGGTTCGCGATTACGGTCTATTCGATCCTGGCGGTCGTCTGGCTGGTGCCGGACCAAAGGTTTGAACGAGCGGTGGTCGAAGCACAACGCGCGGAAGTCGCTCGTCAGGAAGGCAATGTTGGCCATCGCCGTTCGGAGGAGCTATAATCGGGCCACCCCATCCGTGATTCTCTCTCGCCTGAGATCCGCCATGCCTGCCCCGATCCGTCTTGGTTCGCTCCTTTTCGTCTGCCTGGTCGCGAGTTTCTGTCAGGCCAAAAAGCCCAATGTGTTGTTCATCATTTCGGATGACCTCGGCAGCCAGTCGCTCGGCTGCTATGGCAATGCCCAGTGCCAATCTCCGAACATCGATCGTCTGGCCGGCGAAGGGATGAAGTTCGAGCATACCTACACGCAGTATCCTGTGTGCGGTCCATC
Organism: Bremerella sp. JC817; assembly: GCF_040718835.1. Taxonomy (NCBI): domain Bacteria; kingdom Pseudomonadati; phylum Planctomycetota; class Planctomycetia; order Pirellulales; family Pirellulaceae; genus Bremerella; species Bremerella sp. JC817. The sequence continues at coordinate 63,223 of NZ_JBFEFG010000264.1, forward strand.
GCGAGCCTCGCTGATGTCTGGCATGTACGCCCAAGCGATCGGCGTGACCTCGAACGGATTGTCGGACAAGTTCACCAAGAACCTCGGCGACCGTCCGACGATGGCGCAGCACTTTCGCGACAACGGCTATTACACGGCACGCGTCAGCAAGATCTATCACATGCGAATCCCCGGCGATATCACCGCTGGGACCGATGGCGCGGATCACGCGGCATCGTGGACCGAGCGTTTCAACTGCCAGGCCCTGGAGCAGTGGAGCAAAGGTGAGCATGCCCATCTGACCAAAGAGAAGCTGAAGCCAGATCCCAAGCAGAACATTCACTACAACCTTGGCTACGGCGGAGCATTTTACACGGTAAAAACGCCAGGCGATGGTGCCGAGCAGGCCGATGTCAAAGCTTCGGCCAAGGCGATTGAAATCCTTGAGGCCCGAGCCAAAGACAAGCAGCCATTCTTTCTGGCAGTCGGGCTGGTGCGGCCTCATGTTCCGCTGGTGGCCCCCAGCAGTTTCTTCGATCTTTACCCGGCCGAAACAATGGAACTGCCGCCGCAAGTCGATGACGACTGGGACGACATTCCGAAGCCTGGCATCATCAAGAACAGCAAGTCGAGCGGCCTCGATACGCAGATCAAAAAACAGAAAGTGCTCGAGGCCTATTATGCTTCAGTCAGTTTCATGGACGCCCAGGTCGGCAAGATGATCGATGCTCTCGAACGCTTAGACCTGGCGAAGAACACGATCGTTGTTTTCACGGCCGATCATGGATACCATCTCGGTGAACACGAGTTCTGGCAGAAGATGAGCCTGCACGAAGAGTCGACGCGGATTCCGCTGATCGTTCGCGTCCCTGGGGAAGGGGAGGGGACGACTGCTTCGCTCAGTCAGCAGATCGATATCTATCCGACCCTGGCCGAGCTGTGCGGGCTGAGCATTCCTGAGCATGTCCAAGGTAAGAGCCTCGCTCCGGTCTGGAGCGACCCGCAGGCAACGATTCACGACGCCACTTACACGCTGCGGAACAAGAACGATCATCTGTTGCGAACAAAAGGCTGGGCGTTGATTCGCTATGGAAACGACAGCGTTGAACTGTATGACATGCAGAACGATCCACAGCAGTTTACGAACCTCGCTCGCAAGGCCGAACATGCCGAGACGTTGGCGGGCCTGCAAAGCCAACTTGATCAGAAGCTGGCCGAGATCAAGTAAGCGGCCGCAGTCGTGGATGCTGCTTCCATCAACAAAAACAGGCACGCCCGAAATGGACGTGCCTGTGCATTGATTGAGCGAATTGGCTGGCCGTTACGAGGCAGCCGTCTTGCAGGCTTCCGAGGCGACTGCCAGGCATTCCTGAATGTCGGCGACAGGATTGGCTGCGTTTTCTTCGTACTCCAGCGACAAGCAGCCATCGGCTGGGAAGTCGACCTGACGCAGTGCCCGAAACACACCGACGACGTCGAGGTGACCCTTACCGAGGATGACACCCTTGGTCTTTTCTTTCTGCTCGGCGAAGTCCTTCAGGTGGATGCCGAACACGCGCCCCTTCAGCAGGCGAATCACTTCGACGGGGTCTTCACCACTACGAATGAAGTGACCCAGGTCGGCACATGCACCGATGCGAGGATCGTGATCGCGAACCGCATTCAGCACGTCCAATGCCGTGTTGTAGCGATGCGATGGGCCATGGTTGTGAATGGCGATCCGGATGTCGTACTTGTCGACCAGCTTGTCGAGGCTATCGAACGAATCAGGCGTTGGGTCGGCCGACAGGTTCTTGATGCCGGCAGCCTTGGCGAATTTGAAGATCTCTTCGTTCTTGGCATGGTCGCTGCCGAAGTGATTCACACCGTGACCATAGATCGTCATGCCCTGGTCGGCCATCTTTTGCTTCATCGCGGCGATTTGTTCGGGCGTCGAATTCAGCGGGAAGTGACCGCTAAAGAATTCGAGATGGGCACAACCCAGGTCGCCCGCCGTCTTGATCGCCTTATCGACGTCGAAGGCACGCAGCGAATAGCTTTGCAGACCAACCTTGAAGCCTGGGAAACGTTCCTGGTCGTACTTAGCCCAGGCCCGGCCTGGCAGCGTGGTTGCGGCGAAGGCAGCGGAAGCAACTGCCAGAAAGCGGCGGCGAGAAATCGGCATGGTGGTAGATCCTTGGAGGGATGAGCCCGGGGCGGGGAAATACAGATTCACCAGTATACCTGCCGCAAAAATGGGTTTCAGCGGTGTCTAGGGAAAAAGCACTAGATCTTGCTGATTTGATGCGGGATGACAGCATTCCGGTTGCCCTCGCCCCTGGTTTCTCGCAGGGGGCAACGAGTCCATCACGTGGTAAGAAATCGCGATTTCGCCCCTTATTTCTGGCAAAGAAGAATGTGCCGCCCCTAAGATCGGAAATATCGGGCGATACTGCCCTGATTTCGTGCCAAGACAAAGCAGAAGAGTTGCTGCAACAGTGCCAAAGCGATCAGGCGTACAGAAAAATCAGGGGATAAGTGTGAATAGCCCTTAACTTGGAACCAGTGTTCCCTATAGTGGGAATTGGCACTCAAGCAGAGTATGTGCATAGTCGCAGGACGCGATTCCGACTCGGGAGGAAGCATTTCACGGAAACCGCTTCCCACTGCATTTCTTAAGGAAAAGGAGATCGCAATGCGTCCTGAAAATCAAATTGCCCAGACTTCGGAAGTTCGTCAGTACACGACTTTCCTCGTGGTACATGCCCTTGTTTATGGGCTTGGATTCACGATTGCACTGCTTCCATAACGTAGTAGAAGCAGTTTTGGTTCAAGCATTGACTCTCTCTAAGATTGCTTGAACAGTTTCTTCCGCCGAACAACATTCTGGTTCGGCGATCGCCCGGATCGGCAGCGGCATGTCATCCATTCGCGACATCGAGCCTCCGCTCGTAAGCCCAGGTCTGGCAATCGGCAGAAACACACTGCTAGGCAACGCTTCGCTTGGTCGATGCCCTAGCACCACCGTTGGAATCTGCTTGAGCGTCTGCATTGCCTCGGCTGGCAAGTCGGCCAACCAAGGGCCCTCCATCACAAACGCTGCGTCGACGCGTTGTTGCGTCAGCAGTTTAACGGCCGACAGGTTATCGGGATCGAACTGCGGCAAGCCTTGCAGCAGCGAAGCTCCGCCTGGGTAGCCGGTTCGCGAAGCAATCACGCCGCCAGCGCCGACCCAGTTTGGCCCAGGCCGCAAGATCGAGACCGCCCCACGGGTTTGTTCATGCAGAGGCCGCACATACTGAGCGAGGAGCTCCAGCGGGACGCAACCTGCCTCTCGTCGCAAGAAGCGATCACCAATCACAAAGACAAAGTATTTCGCTTGTTGAATCTGTTGATGAAGGTTGTCCAGGGCGGGGGCGACATCTTTCAATTGCGATTCGACCCGGCCGGCATCGGTTGGTTTGTCGGTAGCCAGCGATAGCAAGTGATGCAGCGCCGCGATCTGCTGCGCGTCATCCAGCGGAATCTGAGTATCGCATTCCGCACTGGTCGCGTTGGGTGAACCGATCGCGATAAGCGTTCGATCGGCACGGCCATTCGGGATGAAGCGTCCAGTGGCGTCGACGCTGTAACGTTCCCAGTGCCGCAGATGCGTTGTCTTTGGATCGCAGCCCCAGAAGATCACCAGGTCGGCGCGATGTCGAATTTCACCCAGCGAACAGGTCACCATGCCGGTCGTCTGCAAGATGCGACCAGTAGGATCGAAAAAGGTGGGGTGCGTCGCGTCGACGATTCCGCCCACGCGATCGGCGAGGTCCACGATTCGGCGGACTGCTTCACTGGTGGTTTCTCCCAGGCCAAAGAAGAGCGGCGCGTTGGCTGTGTTTAAAATCTCTGCCGCTCGCTTCAAGGCATCATCGGCCGATGCTGGCTGGCCGTCGATCTGGCAGTTGTCAGTCGTGGTGAGTGGTTGCCGGTAATAGGCAGCCGCCATCGGACAGGCAGGCTCGATGCTTTGCACCTGGTTGCCAGCAACGCCGACAGAAAGGTCATCGCAGAGGCAGCCACAGCCAGGGCAAGGGACATCGTGATGCCAGGTAGGGGAAGCAGCGTTGGATTCAGCCATCTTGTTCTATTGAGAAAACAATGCAACGTTCAGCAAGTAACGCTTTTTAGTATAAGGGATTCGCCCGGCAAATCGGGAGGTTCGTCCCATTGCCTGGCAAGATTCGCTGAGAGGTACGCGAAACATCGCATTCTCCATCCGATTTCGCGAATGCTTTCAGTTCGCCCCCAGTCAGGGCCGGGACTTGTCGGTCGGAGGGAACGTGGCATAATCGGGGGCTAAGTTGACCTGACCGCCGATCAAAACCGGGAAACCCCGCCATGCTCGATCTCTACGACAAAATCGAAGACGCCCTCAAAGTTATCCGTGCCAAGTGGGACAAGACCCCGAAGGCCGGCATCATTCTGGGGACTGGCCTCGGTGGATTGGTCGAAGAAATCGAAGAAGAAGCTTCGTTCGAATACTCGGAAATCCCTCACTTCGCCGCATCGACCGCCACCAGCCATCGTGGTCGCCTGGTCTGTGGCATGCTGTGCGGTGTGCCTGTGGTGGCGATGGAAGGTCGCTTCCACATGTACGAAGGCTACTCGCTCAAGCAAATCACGCTGCCAGTCCGCGTGATGAAAGCCTTGGGGGCCGAACTGCTGCTTTGCTCGAACGCCGCCGGCGGTATGAACCCGTTCTATAACTGCGGCGACATTGTCCTGATCGACGATCACATCAACCTGATGGGCGACAACCCGCTGATCGGTATCAACGACGATCGCCTCGGTCCACGCTTCCCAGACATGTGTGCTCCTTACAATCACGAGCTGATCGACAAGGCCCTGGAAATCGCTCGTAAGGAAGACATCGTCGCGCATCGCGGTGTGTTCGTTGCGGTCGCCGGTCCGAACCTCGAAACCCGTGCGGAATACCGTTTCCTGCGTGCTATCGGCGCGGACTTGGTCGGCATGAGCACCGTGCCAGAAGTGATTGTCGCGGTGCACTGCGGTTTGAAGACGGTTGGTTTCTCGATCGTGACCGACATGTGCCTGCCCGACGCTTTGAAGCCAGCCGACGTGGCCGAAATCATTTCGATCGCCAACAAGGCCGAGCCGAAACTTCGCACCTTGGTCAAAGGCGTTCTGTCGGAAATTGCCGCCAGCTAACGGGGCAGCTCTCTGGTTTGCATTCTCGTGCGGCAAGGATCGCAGCAAGAGAACAGGAGTGGTTGTTTGTACAAACTGAAAGCCCAGGTCGAAGAGTTGGCGGCCGCCATTCGACGCCGATGGAACGAGCGTCCGCTGGCTGGCATCATCCTTGGTACCGGGCTCGGATCGTTGACCGACGGCATCGATGTCGAAGCAACGATCGATTACGAAGATCTCCCGCACATTCCTTCCTCTACCGCCCTTAGTCATAAAGGGCGATTGGTATGTGGACGGCTGGGTTCAGTCCCAGTCTTGGTCATGGAGGGCCGTTTTCATGTTTATGAAGGGTACTCGTTAGAAACGATTACTCTGCCGGTCCGGGTCATGAAAGCGCTCGGCGCCGGCATTCTGGTGGTCAGCAATGCCAGCGGCGGCATGAACCCGTTCTACAAGAGCGGCGACATCATGCTGATGGAAGATCACATCAACTTGATGTGGCAAAATCCGCTGACTGGGCACAACGATCCGAATCTCGGAAAACGCTTCCCCGATATGTCGAGCCCCTACGACGAGTCGCTGCTCGAAGCGGCAACGCGAATCGCTCGACGCGAAGGGATCGTGTGTCACCGGGGTGTCTACGCCGCGATGACCGGACCGAATTACGAGACCCGTAGCGAATACCGTTTTCTGCGAAAGATTGGAGCCGATGTCGTCGGCATGAGCACGGTGCCTGAGGCGATCGTGGCATCGCAGGTCGGTCTGCGGGTGTTGGCTCTGTCGACGGTCACCAACATTTGCCTGCCTGACAATCTCGGTTCGGTTGGCAAGTACGATGTGATCCACGCCGCCCAGGCCGCCGAGCCGCGGCTTCGCTTGATTGTCCGCGAAGTGCTCAACGAACAGTTGAAGCTGGCAGCCAGCTAGTTCGTCGGCTTCTTCCGCCAAAGCTGGAATTCGTCGTTGTGCCAATCGATGGCGAAGCCTTCTTTCTCAAGCAGTGGCGTGACCGATTCTCGATCCTGATTGGTTGTCACCACCACGCGGACATCGCCCAGGTCGAGCGTGCGTCGAAGACTTTCCGGGGAAAGCTCAATCGGGAAGCCAATCGTGCGGCGGCGAGCGTAAAAGGCCATCACACGTGGTTTGAAGAACAAGCAGGCCTCATGTGGATCAACCGTCAGTTTGACGTGATTGAACATCTCTTTCGCCGCGACCGATTCCGGTCCAGGGAAGGCGTGGTAGTCTTCATATTTGTAGTGCCGAGCATCACACGCCAGCGTATAGATCACCAACGCTGCCACGGCGATCCGCTGCCAGTGGGTTCGCGGGATCAGCCATTCGATCGCGAAGAAGATCCAGAACAGAAAAGCCGGCAGCATCGGCAGCACCATGCGAATGCCATTCGCTCCTGGCCAGACAACAATCAGAATCATGTACAGCAAGGTCGCCACACCCATCAGTTGCGGCCGCGGAAGCGTTTCGCGCAGGTAGCCCACCACCGCCACCAGGCTGAAGATTACGCCGCTGACCGCAGCGATGCCGCGAGCATGTCCGTTCCGCCAGATGTACAGAAACGAGATGCCATCATGATAAAGATTCGAGGCCAGCGACTGCGCGGTGATTTGTGAAAGCTGATCGAGATAACCAGAGCCGCCCATCGGCAACAGCACTTTCTGTAACGCGTAACAGGCAATCGCCGTCAGCAAACTGACCATCGCAAACCGCGTCAGTCGCCGAAAGACGAGGACCTCGGTCAGCAGCAAGGCGGGTGGCAGAACGATGCCAACCGTTCGCGTGCCGATCACCAGATAGGTCAGTACGCCAACCGCGATCGCTGGTCCCCAGTGTTCGCACGGCTTTGCATGATCGCCGCGATAGATCTGGTAAACCAGCATTGTCAGCATCCACCAGAACAAGAACAGATGCTCGGAGTCGAGCATGTGATTGAATTCCCAGAAGACCGGCGAGAAGCCGAGAATCGCCGCAATTCCAATCGCCGACCAGGGAGAAAGCTTCCGCGCGAAAAGTACCGCCGATATGCCAAGCGTGGCTAAGAAGACAAGTAAGATCGCTAGCCGAAACACGTCGAGGTCCATTCCAAAGCCGGCGTAGATCGGGGCCAGGAACATCGGGAACAGCGGAGGGTAGGCTCGTGGCCCGATCACGGCGGCATCGGGATTGTAGATGTAACCGGTATCCGCGTAATCGTGCAGCGTCGCGAGGTTACGGGCATGGCCAAGGTACTGGGCGAAGTCGCCACCCCATTCATGCCCTTCACGCTGCATCGCCAGGTGAAAGAAGAAGGTCGCCGCTAAGACGGCTGCCAGAGAAAAACGCTGCAGTGTTGTCCATCCGTGAACATCATGGCAATCCGTCGCTTCCACTGCAGTGTCTCGCGGGGCTACTGTTCCTGGACGAATTTGTCCTGGTCGATCACTTCGAACATGTAGCCGTTAGGGTCGTAGAAGAAAAAACGCTCGAACGGTGTCGGCCGAATCGGCGGGATGATGCTCACGGAAAGTTCTTCCAGTCGCTGCCGAATTTCCGCCAGCTTAGCGGCTGGAAACAGAAAGGCAAAGTGACGGCCGAACTCTTTCTCGAAGGGCGACACTTCGAAGCCTTCGACCTGCAGAACGTGGACTTGCTGGCCTTGGCCGATGTCGAGCCAATAGGTTGTCAGATCCACATTACCGGGCCGATGGACTTCGGGCCAGTCGAACACCGTTTGCAGGAACTTGGAGGTCGCCGCGGAGTCGGCGGTGGCGATCGTCAGATGTGCGAGTGGCATCGGCTATTGCTTCTCCAGCACGTCGATGATCGCCTGGCAGAAGGCTGGCAGGTCGTCTGGTCGGCGGCTAGTGACAATGTTGCCATCGACGACGACTTCGGCGTCTTCCCAGCTGACGCCAGCGTGGACCATGTCGTCTTTGATGCCAGGCGATCCGGTCTGACGCGTACCGTGGCAAATACCGGCCGATGCCAGGAACCAACCGCCATGACAGATCGCGGCAACCAGTTTGCCTTGCTCGTGAAACTGACGAACGAGTTCCTTCACTTTGTCTTCACGTCGCAGCTTGTCCGGCATGAAGCCGCCAGGGCAGATTACGCCGTCGAAGTCGTTTGCATCGACATCCATAAACGACACATCGGACTTCGCAGGGTAGGTGTGTTTGCCGGCGTAGACGGCGCCAGCTTCCTGCCCGGCCAGAACCGATTCGGCCCCGGCTTCTTTCAAGCGAAGGTGCGGGTACCACAGTTCCAGATCTTCGTAGATGTCTCCGACGAAGATGAGAATTCGTTTTCCAGCGAGGGTTGGCTGCGATGGCATGGTGTATCCTTGTGCGTGAGCGTGGGGCTATTGTTTCGAATAATCGTTACGATTGCGACCCCCTTAATCAACAGAACGCATGCTTTTGTGGCAGGGCGGTAAGTTACGGGCTTTGAGGTATCCCAGTTGCTTGCTATCGAGGGGGGAGGTGCTGGCAGGGGAATCTTGACCAGTGACTCGACCGGGCTGAATTGAGGGGTAGAATAAATGGCGAATCGACCTACCTTTCTTTCTCGTCCCTAGAGGAGTGTCCCCCGACATGTCTCGCCGATTCCCATCGTTTGAAATTGCCAGCCTGGGCTCGATTTCCGCGACGCTGATTACTTTGATCGCGGTGTCTGGCTGTGGCGAGAACGTCAAGTTTAATAATCCTCTGGCGAAGAAGCCGGCGCAAACGCAAGCCACGTCGAAACCTGCCCCAGCCGCCAAGCCTGCCGCCCCGGCAGCCAAGCCAGGGCCATCCAAAGAAGAGCTCGCTCGACGGACCATGATTCGCACGGAATCGATTCGTGGTGGCACCAGTCGCTTCAGCAGTGGCAAGTCGGTCGGGGCCAATGCAACGGTTGAAGAGAACGTCGATCGCCTGCGGACCGAAATCGCCAGCAGTATCGACTTCGCGCCGACGTTGATCGTGTGGGTGGTCGATGCGACGCAAAGTGCTTCGGAAATGCGGCAGTCGTGGTCGACCGCCGCCAAGCAGCTTTACTCCAACTTCCAGACCAACGGACTTCCCGGCGGCAAGGCTTCCGATAGCCTTTCGACCGCGGTGGTGGCCTTCGGTGAAAAGACGATCATTCTGCAAGATCCGACGACCGATCTGCCCGCGGTTGTCAGTAAGGTGGGAACCGCGTTCCCAACCGACAACTCAGGTAAAGAAAATACTTTCGCGACTTTGAACCAGGTGTTCGACACCTTCGGCCCTATCAAACAGAAAGAAAGCCGCGAGTTGCTCGTCGTGGTTGTTTCCGACGAAGCTGGCGACGACTGGATGCAGGTCGATGCCGTCACCGAGAAGGCGAATGCCCTGGGGGCTCGCGTTTATGCGATCGGCGTGCCGGCTCCGCTGGGACGAAAGCGTCCGGAGGTGGCTGCTCAGGAAACTCGCTCCGACGGCATGCCAGCCATGTTGCAAGGACCAGAAACACGTTACTCGCAGCGTGTCGACATGAAGTTCAGCAGTGGCGGCTTCGGTGGCGACGACGTCGACAGTGGTTACGGGCCTTTCAGTCTGGGCTACCTGACGAACAAAACCAACGGGGCGTTTCTAATCTCGCGACTCCGTTCGTCGCAGTGGCCTGGCAGCTCGATGCGTTTCGATGACGAAACGATGCGTAAGTATCCTCCGCAGTACCTGACCGAGGCTCAGTACCAAGCGAAGCTGGCCGAGAACAAAGCGTTGGCGGCACTCGATCGTGCTGCCCAGCAAGGTCAGGTCGAAGCGATGACCTATCCGGCGTCGCAGTTCATCGTGGAGGATGAAGCTCGATTGAAGAACGCGCTGGATGGCGCTCAGCGTACGGCAGCCCGGCTCGAACCTTTGGTGAACGCGATCTACGATCCGCTGGCCGAAGGGGAGAAGGATCGCGACAAGATCACCGACAAGCGTTGGCAGGCCAGCTACGACCTGGCACTCGGCCGCGCTGCTGCTGCCAAGGCACGCACCGACGGTTACAACCAGATGCTCGCCATCTTGAAGGGTGGCCGCAAGTTCGAGGATCCGTCGCACAATACCTGGAAGCTGGAGCCAGCCGACACGTTGGAAGAAGCAGGTAGCCGCCTCGAAAAGACGCGTCTCCAGGCGAAGGAATACCTGGAACGTGTCATCAAAGAGCATCCTGACACGCCTTGGGCCTATTACGCCGAGAAAGAGCTGGAAACGCCAATCGGTTGGAAGTGGGCCGAGTATTAATCGCCTCACGGCATGGTCGTTTCTGAATAGCGACCGTTCGAAATAAACCAGGGCCGGCATCAAAATGTTGAATGCCGACCCCAGTGGAACGCTTCACAGCGAGATCTATTGTCATCAGGGCGAGGCGGAGTTCAATCCGCTCAGGCAATCACGAGGCCTGATTCGTCAAATCTAAAACGCACCTTCAAATGGTGTTAATCTCGTCGGCTGAATTTGCCACTTACGCTGGGTTTGTGAGCACTGCGTGGCCACTACCATTGGCCACGCTGACGACGATCTCGGTCGTCGGTTTCAGAGCGATCGAGCTGGCCTGAGTCGACCATGCTGCTGATGCGACACGGCATGCAAGGCATGTGAACGCGGCGACCACAACGAGGGCAGCGTTCGATCGGGCCATCGAAAAACGGCGTCGAATCGTCGATCGGCTCGTTGTTTTCTTGAGCATGCGACGACGAATGCTGTCCATGCAAAATCAAATGAATCGTCGTCCGCGAGATGCCTGTCTGGCGTTTGATTTCCATGTGCGTGTGTCCGGCAGCGCGAAGGCGATGAACTTCAGCGATCTGATGCGATTGCAGCCGGTTGCGAGAATTGCGGATTCGTCGCGACATGATTTCCCTGGCTCCACAAAGGTGAATGATTTTCAAACGTCACGTCGGCGCGCACGACTTCCCGTCTGCCCCAACGTGCAAGATAAAACTGGTGCGAAACAACATCCTGAAAGAGGGCTCGCCGCGTCGATTCAAATCGAGCGATTCGCGAGCAAGTCAGGTACAAAGATGCGATCGGACGGCGATCACAGCCGGCAGCGCCCAGGCTGACGAGGTTGTCTAAATCAGATAAGCGATACTGTACAAAATTTCAGTAGTGATGGCAAGCAAAACCAGACCCAAGATGTGGGTACGCAAGCAGTCCGAAGCACAACGCGCACCCCTTTGGTCACCATCATACAATCGCACAAAAAAAGGCCGCCGTCGAGCGATGCGACAGCGGCCTTTTCGGTTTCTTACATGCGATGCGGAAGCGAACTCACGTGATGCTCGACCAGAGGTCCTCGACATCTTTTTTCACGCGTTCAAGCTCGGCTTTCAGTTCCGCGACTTCTGCCCGTAGCGCGGCGATCTCTTGGGAATCAGCCGCACTCGAAGCCGGGGCAGGGGAGGCGGGGGCGGATGGTGCCGGCGTGGAAGCAGCGACCGGTTGGGCCACAGGTGGAGGGGCTGGAGCTGAAGGCGATTCCGGCGGAGCTGTATCTTCCACGGAGACCGGACGGCCGTCGCCCATGTGTTGTCGCTGCTCGTTCAGTTCCTTCTCGTTGAACAGGCCATGCGTGACGACCTGACCGCGTCCACGCGGAGTGAGCGGAACGACCAGCTTCTTCTGTTGCAGTTCGTCGAGCAGTGGTTGCAGCGAGCCCATGTCAGGGATCTTACCCATCCGGGCCGCGCGTCCGCGGAGTTCGCCAACGGTCTGCGGGCCACGCAGCAGAAGCTCGGCCATGATGGCGAGTTCGTTCCCTTCGCAGCCGAGCCAGTCTTTGCCGTAATGACGAAACTTAACCACGCGACCATCGCCATGCACTTCGGCGACGGCACCCATCTCGCGCAGTTGGTCGATCGCTTCTTCGACTTCCCAGCCTTCGAGGTTCATCTGGGGATCGCGATTGCTCTTTTGATTGCAGCCGGTCGTCAGACCGTTCAGCGACATGGGATAAGCGTCTGGTGTCGTCTTGGCTTTCTCGATCAGCACACCCAGTACGCGGCGCTGAACTTTGTTGAGCGGGCGCCAGGCGGGTGCGGGGGATTCCAACTCTTGCGACATGAGGGGCCTTCCTGGATAAGCGACGAGAGGTTTGTCGCGCAGGATACGACGAGCGATGTCTCATGGCAAGCGGTGCCACGTTTCAGAAAGCGTTTTCACGCTGGCACACGACCGCAAGATGGCTCGCCCTAACGAAGCGCGTAGCCATGCTTGCGATATTGCGTTGAGCCCAGGCAGCGACCGGAAGTCAGGCGACCTGGAACGATTGGGAAGTCCTTTAGGACGAGACGTCGCGAGCCGCTGGAATGAGGTATTCCAGGTGATGCTGGCAATGCCACAGGTGAACCTTCCGCCACTCTTCTGGCGTCAGTTTGCCAAACAGCGGCGAAGGAACGAACTGAACGTTCGGGTCCAGAATGCGAGCAATGGCAGCTTCCAGTTGTGGAAGCGCCTTCTCGTCTTCGGCCCATTCGCCTGGCATGAATACGCTCAGCGTAGGCATCTTGGCCGGAAGATGTTCGTTCCGCAGGATCTTACCCAGATGGGCCATCCGTGCGAACGGACGAATCAAAGGAACATAGAACGGCGATGGCGGAAATCCGTCAATCGACGCATCCATGAATCGAGAAACATGATCGCAGATTTGCCCTAGCGACCATTTGGCTACGCGATGATAGCCGACACGGGAAAGGCTTCGGGCCTCCGACAGTACCTCGTCAAAGGACTGGAGGTGAAGCTGGCGCCGCGACAACTTGTCGCTAGCACCATTTCGATGAAAGCTCATATTGCACCGTAAAAAAGCTGGTCCAGGTTTCAGTCCGCAACGGTAGCGGACCCAAGGCATGTGCTGGGTGCCTCTGGATACGAACAGTCAACGCGGTTCCGACGCGTTGCTAATTCTTCTTTGGTGGTGCCTGGCGTTCTCTGTTCTGACTTCCCGAGGGAAGTGAGAGGGTTATGGATGAGCACAAAGACGTATGAGCTTATTGAATGATACGATCGTCTTCTTGCTTATCATCGACTCGAGGAGTCTGACCGCCCCGGAGCACGCTATTACCCTCGAACAGCGTACGTTGATCAATGGGTTCCGGGTCGAGCCAATCCGATTCCTCGAACTGACCGCTCTGGCCATAGGCTGCCAGGGCGTTCTTGTAACAGGTTAACTCAACGTGCTCTTGGGGAATACCCCGCTCTAGCATCAAATTTCCCGTTTTGGGAACGGCTAAAGGATCGGAAACACCCCAGTCGGCGGAGGAGTCGACTATGATTCGTTCAGGTCCATACTTCTTGACTACTTCCACCATCCGTTCGTTCCCCATTTTGGTCTTGGGATAGATGGTGAACGCGGCCCAGTACCCGCGCCGCAGGACCTCTTCGCAGGTCTCTTCGTTGTTGTGGTCGATCACCACCAGATGGGGCGGGATCTCATGTTCTTCAATGATGTCCATGCTCCGATACGTTCCCTGCTTCTTGTTGCGATGGGGCGTATGGATCAGGACTGGAAGGTTGACTTCCTTGGCCATTTCCAGCTGCAAGCGAAGGTACTTCTCTTCGAGTGCTGTCATGTCGTCGAAGCCGATTTCACCCACGGCAACCACGTTCTCTTTCGCCAGAAACAGAGGCATGATTTCCATGACCTGTTCGGCGAGGGCCTCGTTGTTGGCTTCCTTGGAATTGAGGCCGATGGTGCAGTAGTGGCGGATGCCGAACTGAGCCGCGCGGAACTTCTCGAACCCAACCAGGCTGCTGAAATAGTCTTGAAAAGAACCGACATTGGTACGAGGCTGACCCAGCCAGAAGGCGGGTTCGATGATGGCCGCCACGCCGGCTGCTGCCATCGCTTCGTAGTCGTCGGTGGTTCGCGAGGTGACGTGGATGTGCGGGTCGATGAATTTCATGGTTGGTTTCGATTCGGTTGGTGGCTTCATTGGAAGCTGGCTTGGGGAATGAAGGTCGCGACCGACTAATAAGCTTCTTCGGCAATTGCGCGCCAGGTAATTTCCCCCCGTTCCGCACGAGCCGCGATTTCAGGGTGGGTTTTCAGAATAACATCCGCTTCATCAGATGCACTCGATACCAGGGCGAGCGCGATCGCCGACTGCTCGAGCTGTTCGCCCGAAGCATACAATGCTCGCATGTCTTCCAGGGCGATCTCGTCCGCGAACGGAGCTGCGACGCGCCACAGTTCGACCGGGATCGGACGCTTAGCGGCGCGGCGTTCGTGCGCGAAGTCGATCAGCATGCGGGCCAATTCGGGATTCACTCGGCGATCGAGCCCTTCGATCGGATCGAGTGCCGCACCGATGAACAGCGCCTTGAGCACCATCTGATTCCAGGCCGGCTCCTGCATCAGTTCCATCGGCAACGGATTGTTGTGGGCGATCGACTCGAACACGCTTTTAATGTTCGTGCGAATGCCTTCCGCGAGGCGATCATCGAACAACTCTTGATGCGGCAGCAATTGCAACGCTTGATACAAGCAGATTTGCTCGCGGATCTCAGCGGTCTGAAACAGCTTTTCGATCGTGGCGAAGTAGGCCGCGTCGTCTTCCGATGGCAACGAGGTAAGTAGAAGAACACGGGCCGCTTGATCGATCGTCCACGTATGTGGCATCCAACCTTCGCGGGCTTCGGCGGCATCGTTGAGGTCGCGTTCGGTAAGCTGAAGATCTGCCTTGCCGACCTTACGCGGAGCAAAGCCAAAGCCCATGTACAACGCCTTCATGTCGCCTTGAGCGACCGCTTGACGCTGGGCATCGAGCCACTCTTGGCCGGCGTCAGATGCCTGGCGGAGAATCCAATTCTCGAGCAATTGAATTGGTGTATAGGACATAGCGTTCGACCTGATTGTCAAATGGAGAGAATCTTACCGCTCGAAATAGCGTTAAGGCTCCTCTTTTAGCCTAAGTCTAAGTCGGGGCTGAGGCAAGATGTTGCCGCCTCGAGCGTAAGTTCCCGTAGGATGCTGTGAAATCGTTCGTTGGAGGGCCTTCGATCCGCAGTGCCTGAATGCTAACCGCTCTTCAGCATTTCGGCCGCCACAGGGGCGAAGTAGGTCAAAATGCCATCGGCGCCGGCTCGCTTGAAAGCGGTCAGGCTTTCGAGCATTACCTTGTTCAGATCGAGCCAGCCATTGCCTGCCGCGGCGTGCAGCATCGCGTACTCGCCAGAGACCTGATACACGTAGGTCGGTTGGTGGAAGGTTTCCTTCACGCGACGCACGATGTCGAGGTAAGGCATGCCTGGCTTCACCATCACCATGTCGGCCCCTTCTTGAATATCGAGGGCGACTTCGCGAATGGCTTCGTCGGTGTTGGCCGGATCCATCTGGTAAGTCTTCTTGTCGCCGCCCCCCAGGTTGCCGGACGAACCAACCGCATCGCGGAACGGTCCATAAAACGCCGACGCGTACTTGGCCGCATACGACATGATTTGAACGTGCTGATAACCCTTGTGATCGAGCGCCTTGCGGATCTCGCCAATGCGGCCATCCATCATGTCGCTCGGGGCGATGATGTCGCAGCCGGCCTGGGCTTGGACGAGCGATTGCCGGCAAAGCATCTCGACCGTCTCGTCGTTCACCACGTACCCATCACGCACGAGTCCGTCCTGGCCGTGGCTCGAGTAAGGATCCAGGGCGACATCGCACAGAATGCCGAGGTTCAGCCCCAGCTTCTTGATCGCCCGGACCGCTTCGCAAACCAGGTTCTCTGGGTTGACCGCTTCTTCGCAATCAGGCGTTTTCAGTTCCGAAGGTGTCGCCGGAAAAAGGGCCAGAACTGGGATGCCGAGCGACTCGGCTCGTTGGGCTTCTTCCACCGCCAGATCGACCGTCAGACGATCGACCCCGGGCAGAGAAGGGATAGCTGTTCGCTGTGATTTGCCTGGCTGAACGAAGATCGGCCAAATCAGGTCATCGACTGTCAGCGTGTTTTCGCGAACAAGACGTCGCGACCAATCGGTCTGACGATTGCGACGTGGGCGAGTGTGCGGATAGTCTCCAAATGGACCCATGGCAGTCATATTGGCGGTCTTCCCAGGGCAAATCAGGGGTGTCGATTGACTTTTGCAGCCGACAGGAAACGATTATCTGTCAATGAGTTATCGTCACATCGACAGGCCGGTCGCGATAAGAATTGTTGAGCCCGGACGGTCCGTGGGCAACAATGATCTTCGGGAGGCAGGATAGTCCTTAGTGTACTCAGTTTACGCCTCGATTGGCAGTATCCAGGTCGCTGTAACGAGTTACGTCGGCTGGCATCTCAAGACGTGGCGACTTGATTGCAGTATGATAAATGCCCTGAATGGTTCGTTTCTGGCCTGATAGGTCGCCGATACATTGTCTAGAAATGCGGTTGCCCCACCGCGATTATGCCGGTCTTGATTCTGGCAAATAACGACCGCACGATTCACTCCGTCAAGGAAATCTTCATGTCCTCTCAGCCTGCTTCTTCCACGCAAGCCGCTTCGGATCCCTCCGTGGTGGCTGAAGTTACTCGCCCCTTGACGATGGATACCTCGCCACGATTGCTCCCGGATGTCGCCAACGACACCGCTCCGCAGTTCCAAACGACCATCGATCGCGTCGGCATGTCCGGCATCGAAGTCGCCATCTTGCTGAAAGGTGAAGATGGCGTGCTGATGCGTACGCCGGCCAAGGTCGACGCGTACGTCAGTCTCGACGATCCCGCGACCAAGGGCATTCACATGTCGCGGTTGTACTTGAGTCTGCAGAACGAATTGCACACCGAGTTCTCACGGAAGCAGATCGAACGCATCTTGGGCCGGTTCCTCGAAACCCATGCCGAGATGAGCCAGTCGGCTTACCTGAAGTTTTCATTCGAGCACATGATCCAGCGGGCCTCGCTGCTGTCGGACAACCGCGCCTGGCGAAGCTACCCAATTCAAGTCGAAGCCTTGAAGAAGGGGACCGAGGTCAAATATCGGATTCACGTTCGCTTGACCTACTCAAGTGCTTGCCCATGCTCAGCTGCGTTGTCGCGGCAGTTGCTACAGCAGCAGTTTGAAGAACAGTTCGATGGTCACAACTGGCTGAGCGCCTCGACCGTGCTGAACTGGCTCGGTTCGAACAACACGCTGATCGCGGTTCCACACAGTCAACGTAGCCACGCCGACATCACGGTTGACCTGGATGGCTCGCGTGATGGGTTGCCGTTCGACGAAATCATCAAGCGAACCGAAGGCGTGCTGAACACGGCCGTTCAAGCCGCGGTCAAACGAGCCGACGAACAAGAGTTCGCTCGCTTGAATGGCGAGAACCTGATGTTCTGTGAAGATGCCGCTCGTCGTATGAAGTCGGCAGTTGACCCAATGCCCGGCGTCGTTGACTACCGCATTCAGGCCAGCCACTTCGAGAGCCTGCATCCGCACGATGCCGTGGCGATCGTGGTGAAGGGCGTGCCTGGCGGTATGGTCCCGTAACGAACGACCGTTGCCCTGCGAAACCCGCTGAGAAAACCATGCTCAGTCGTCGAACCATCTTGAAACAAGCTGTCGCTGCGGCAGCTTGTTCTTCGTTTCTTGACCTCGCAAGCGTCGTCCACGCAGCTGAATCTGCCGGTGTGCCGATCGCCACGCAGCAGTATCCGTGGGGAACGTTCTACGGTAGATCCGGCAAAGATGCACGCGATCTTTCGGCGATGCTTGCTGAGGTGAAATTGTGCGGTCTCTTCGCTTTCGAGCCGATCGCCACTTCGCCCGAACATATCCAAGCGGTGGCGACCCAGGCGAAGGCAATCGGCCTGGAAGTCCCTTCGATCTACGTCAACAGTTCGCTTTATGAAGCGGACGAAGCGAAACGCTCGATCGATTCGGTCCTGGCAATCGCGGCTGCTGCCAAGGAGGCCTGCGGAACGCGAATCGTCGTGACCAATCCCAGTCCGTTGGCTTGGGGCGGTAAAGACGATAAATCAGATCTGCAACTCCGAACCCAAGCCAGCGCACTCGATACGCTCGGAGCGGCATTGTCGGAAAACGGTCAGCAGCTCGCTTATCACAATCACGATGCGGAACTACGCAGCGGTGCCCGTGAACTGCATCATATGTTGGCCTCGACTAATCCAAACCATGAGAAATTTTGTCTGGATGCGCATTGGATCTTTCGTGGCTGTGGCGACTCGGAGGTCGCGGTGTTCGACGTGGCTCGGCTGTATGCCTCGCGTGTGATCGAACTACACCTGAGGCAATCGCATGGTGGCGTCTGGTCGGAGTCGTTTGCCGCCGGCGACATCGACTACAGCAAACTAGCCGAGTTGTTGGCAGGGCTGGAATCGCCTCCGCTTCTGGTGTTAGAACAAGCGGTGGAGGGAAAGTCTCCGCAGACGATGTCTGCCGCCGAGGCCCATACGTTGGGCCGCCGTTACGCACAACAAACCTTCAGTCAATGGGCTTCTTCGTGACCGAGAATGATTCGCCGCTAACGCTTCGCCAGGCTCAAGCTGATGTCGACCAGTGGATTCAGACCATCGGTGTTCGTTACTTCTCAGAACTGACGAACCTGGCCCAGTTGGTCGAAGAAGTGGGTGAGGTCGCGCGGATCATCTCGCGAACCTACGGCGAGCAAAGCTTCAAGCCTTCCGACGAGAAGGTCGAGCTGTCGGACGAACTGGCAGATGTCTTGTTTGTGGTGATCTGCCTGGCCAATCAAACCGGAGTCGATCTGACCGAAGCGCTCCGCCGAAATCTGGACAAGAAGACCAAGCGAGATGCGACCCGGCATCAGCAAAACGAGAAGCTAAAGTAGCGCGGCCGGCTCCAGGTGTCTGCCGGAGCTGGGTTCTTCTCTCGGCGATCTGTTGCCACTTCTAACGGACAGTCACGCTAAAGTCCCCATTGTGTTTCTTGAGCGGCTACGGGGGACCTGGATTGCCCATTATCTCGAAATAAGAAGGGGCGAGATTCCGCCCGGCATCGCTCAAAAACCTCGGGTTTTCTCGCTGTTTTCGATGTACGAGAAAGCGCCAGGCCGGAATATCCCCAACTATGAGGTACTAGTAATTGGGTGTGAAAAATGGTACGATAGTCGATGCTGTGGAAAAAATGGCGATGGATTACCTGGGGCAAGGAGCCGCCAGGGGCTATCTCTCTGGATTCCTTGCTGTTCGATCCGTCGCATGATGTGTGGTGATTTCGAGCAGACGGCACCCGACTTTATGGACGGAGTCGCCAATTTTATAGCAGGAGGCTGAGCTCTTCGAATCCTTATCATAGGAGCTTCCCATGCTGACCGAAGGCGAAAAGAAAGTCCTGAGAACATTCCGCCAATACTTGATGGATCCAGGCCGAATGCTCTGCTTCACAGGTCCCATGCTCGCGACTCACAAGAATTCTCTTTCCAAGCTGGTCAAGCGGGAATACTTGGTACCTGAATCGTTCAAAGGGGCTTACAGCCTGACCAATGCTGGCTTCCAGGCCATGCGTACTTGCGGAAAATAACACGACCGAATCAGGTCGAGTTCCCATATAAATCGCCGGGCAGATTTCACAACCAGAAGTCTGCCCGGCTTTTTTTATGCCCACATTGAACCGCGGCCGCTCCGTCGGTGTCGAGTCGATACTTCTGCGTTATTCTGTACGGGTCATGTCCGCACCCCGTGGGAATGTCGCCAGAGGGCTTCGTTCAGGAATTCATCGTGATGCCGCCCATCGAATCACTGCCTTACTTTTTCCTGGCCATGCTCGTCATCAGTATCACGCCGGGGCCAGATATGCTGGGGATTCTCAGCTATGGCATCGCCCGCGGACGTCAGGCCGGCATGGGGTTCGCATTCGGCGTTGGCCTGGGAACACTCTTTCATACACTGCTGGCGGTTGTTGGCATTTCGGCGATCGTCGCCACGTCGCCGTGGGCGTTTCGTGGGATCATTTACGCAGGGGCGTCGTACCTGATCTATCTCGGAACGAAAGCCTTGCTCAAGCCAGGTTCGATCGGGGAAGAAAGCGAAGAAGTCGCTGTTGAGAAAAGCACTGCGCGACCAGGATTCTGGCCAGCGGCGATGCGTGGTTTTCTGTGCAATGCCCTTAACCCCAAGGTCGGGCTCTTCTTTCTGGCGTTTCTGCCCCAGTTCATCAATCCGCAGCAACCAGCCTGGTCGCAGCTTTTGGTGCTGGGCGTGGTGTTCTGGCTGTGGACGACATTCAGCTATTCGCTGTTGGGCTATTACTGCGGGGTCGTTGGCAGTTGGTTACGTGGCCGGCAGTCGACGGGACGCTGGATCGATCGCGTCACCGGCGGACTATTCGTCGGCCTGGGACTGCATTTGATCTTTACCGGGCAGAAGTCATAGCGTGCGTGATTCCCTGCGTGGATGCCTCGCGGACAGGCAAGCCCAACGTGCACCCACGCAGAGAAGATCACACCAACGCATTACGCCGGGACCGCATCGACTTGCGGGAAGTCGATTTCCGTTTCCGCGACGCTATTGAAGTAGTTGGTCAGCACATTCAGGGCGACATGGGCGACCACTTCCGCCACGGCAGCGTCGTCATAACCCGCCGCGCGAAAGTTCTCTAACTCGGCGTGTTCAACGTGTCCCTGCGATCGGAGGATGCTTTGCGTGAAGCGGAGCAGGGCGTCCGCCTGCGGATCGTCCGACTTACCTTTGCGAGCCTCGACGACTTCCTCTGCCGAAAGACCAACCATCTTGCCCAGCATCGAGTGGGCAGCCAGGCAGTATCCGCAGTCGTTCTGCTGAGCCGAGGCCAACGCGACACGTTCCCTGTCTTGGGCCGACAGCACGCCATGTCCCAGCGATTGGCTGAGGCTCAGGTAGCCTTCCAGTGCCGCGGGCGAATGGCCGAGCGTTTGCATCATGTTGGGCACCTTGCCGAGGGCACGCTTCACTTGATCGTAAAGCTGGCTGGTCTTACCGGTGGCGTTGGCAGGAGCGATAGTTTGCAGGCGTGGCATGATCCATTTCCTTGTGAAAAAAACAGG
The DNA here is from genome assembly GCF_040718835.1 of Bremerella sp. JC817. NCBI lineage: Bacteria > Pseudomonadati > Planctomycetota > Planctomycetia > Pirellulales > Pirellulaceae > Bremerella > Bremerella sp. JC817. Next base: position 84,334 of record NZ_JBFEFG010000264.1, read on the forward strand.
TGGCAAATAAAACAGACAGGTCTGTATGTTGTGATGTCAAAAAAAGAAGGGGGTTACAGCGAAACTAAAAAACTTCCGAGATGCCAGGGTGGTCGGCAGGCCGCGGAGCATCTTCCGGCCAATCGAATCTCCGCTGGTCGGCGGTGATTGCATAGTCGTTGATGCTCGCCTCGCGGCGTCGCATGAGCCCGTCGGCATCGAATTCCCATAGCTCGTTGCCATAGGCACGGAACCACTGACCGTCAGCGTTGTGGTATTCGTATTGAAAGCGAACCGCGATCCGGTTGTCCGTGAACGACCAGAGGCTCTTCACCAGGCGATAATCGAGCTCGCGTTCCCATTTATCAGCGAGGAAGGCCTGGATCTCTTCGCGGCCGGTGACGAACCGATCTCGGTTTCGCCACTGGGAATCGATTGAGTAGGCCAGCGAGACTCGCTGTGGGTTGCGAGAGTTCCAGGCATCTTCCGCGGCCCGAACTTTCGCCAAGGCGGTCGCCTCGGTAAAGGGGGGCCGGATCGATGTCGGTGTGGTCATCGAGATTCTCCTTATTGGTAGGTGCAAATTAAGGTATGTAGAACGGTCTGTATTGGTGCGGCAAAAAAAGAGTTGGCGATTACTCGTCGAGCCAGGTCTCTCCCAGCAGTTGCCGGGTTGCCTTACGTGCCTGGTCGGCTGGCTTTGGGCTGTGCTGCATCACGGCGGTCACAATCGAGCCTTCCACGATCAGCTCGATGGCAGGCACAACCTGAGCCGGAGCATCGGGGGCGGAAGCTTTGATGGCATCGGCCAGCAAATCATTGAAACGCTTCTTGTGATCCACGGAGTACTGAAACGCGGGATGGTTGCAGTCGGCGATCTCGGCTGCTGTGTTGATGAACATGCAGCCTCGGAACTCAGGAGCCGAGAACCACTTCTTCAAGGCAGTGAAAAAGCCACCCAGTCGGCCACCCTTCTTTGAGGCGCCCTTTTCGATCTGTTCGTCAAAGAACTGAAAGAAGACGGTGTCCCGTCGCTGCAAAACGGCCAGGATCAAGTCGTCCTTCGACTTGAAGTGGTTGTACAGCGTCATCTTTGCCACGTCCGCTTCCGCGATGATACGATCGATCCCGACGGAATTGATTCCATCGGAATAGAACAAGCGGAGTGCCGTGTCGACGATTCGCTCGCGGGCTTTCGACTTGGGTTTGGTGTCTTGCATGCTGGGAATATACAGATCTGTCTATGTTGTGTCAACTAGAAATTTTCAAGGACCGAGTCCAAGGAGATGTGCGGCCGACCCACTGGCCCAGGTGAACCCTTGGAAAAGGCCCCTGGCAGGCCAAAAACGCTCGTAGCCACCGATCGCGGTCCCTGGTAGCATGTTGGCGATCTTTCTTTATCAAAAATGGAGTACTCATGGATAACGAGGCCATCCGGCAGAAGAGTCTGTCGAAGGCGAAGCGGCTGGGGTATCCGGTCAATTCGCATTTGCCGTTGTTGGGGGACATCAAGATCGAACGCTCGTTGGAAGAGTTCGTCGATCGAATGCTGTGTCTCTACACATGCGTGGCTTGTTCTTATGGGCTACCGAAGAAGATCGGCTGGGCCTGGTTGGCTCAGGAAGGCTTGCTCGAGAAAGTCACCACCGGCGAATCGCTTTATCTCCGCGAGAAAGATCCCGACGCTGGCGAGAAGTACAAGACGCACGTCGAAACGATCTGGGCGATGACCTGGATCGCTAGTCTTCAAGACGAACTGGAGTTCGACAAGACCTGTACGAACGAAATGGTCTCGATGTTTCCCAACCTGAAGGCATCGGCATCCAGCGAAGCCTTCCGCAGCAAGTGCCAACTGCGAGAACTGGACGAAGTGGTGCCCAAGATCGACCTGGCATATTGCCTGCACTGGGCCGTCGGCTACGAATCGTTGAACAAGGCCGAGATCCCCAAGAAGCCAAAACGGATTCGCCCTTACATCATCGTCAACCGACGCCTCGCCCTGGAGTGGCTGGTTTGCGACGATCCTTGGGACGAAGTGCACCTCGATACGTAGTTCTCTATCGCAATGCGGCTTTGCCCTGCTCGCTGAAAGATCAGGGCCGCACCGGCACAAGTCGCGGTACTCGTTTGCTGTAAGGCACGGTTTCGATTGGAGTCATCTCGATGCGCAAGTTGGAAGATAAAGTCGCCATTGTCACCGGCGGATCCCGAGGGATTGGTGCCAATATCTGCACTTCATTGGCGGCGGCAGGGGCCAATGTGGTGGTGAACTACACCAGCAACCATCCAGCGGCAGCCGAGGTGGTCGCCAAGATCGAGTCGGATAGCGGCGCTGCGATTGCTGTTCAGGCCGATGTCTCTCAGGTCGAGGACGTGCGGAAACTGTTCGATGCCGCAGAGCAGCAGTGGGGGCCGGTCGATATCCTGGTCAACAATGCCGGCATCGTGCACTACAAAACGATCGAAGAAACCAGCGACGAAGAGTTCGACCGGGTCATGCAGGTCAATACGTACGGCGTCTTTTATGCTCTGCGAGAAGCGGCAACGCGACTGGCCGAAGGGGGCCGCGTGATCAACATCTCCAGCTCTGCCGTCCGCATGATGCTGCCGACCTACGGACCATACTGCGCCACGAAAGGAGCGGTCGAACAGTTGACACGAAGCTTCGCCAAGGAGATGGGGAAGCGTGGGATCACCGTCAACGCGGTTTCGCCAGGTCCGACCGAGACCGACTTGTTCATGGGCAACAACGATCAGGAGAAGATCGAGCGAATGCGAAGCCTGTCCGCGTTCGGCCGGCTCGGTAAATCGGAAGATATGGGCCCGGTCGTCGTGTTTCTCGCCAGCGAAGATGGCGGCTGGATCACAGGGCAAGTGGTCCCCGTGAATGGCGGTACGGCCTAGTCCGTCCTGCGGTGTTCCCAGCGTAAGGCCCCAATCCGGGGGAACCCTTAATGGCGGATTATCTTCCCCGTGCTTCCTTGGTCGGGGTTCCGCTCCCCATGCGTTCGATGAAAGTACCCGGTTGATGGGGTGTCTTGTAGCAGTCGAAGTAGTGGGTAAATATCACGGGATAGTCGCTTGTTTGAGCAACAATTCTAAAGACATGCCTTGTTTCAGAGCATCAGGCCGCTCGCCGGAGGGTGGTAAGGAAGAAACAATGTGAAATTATAAATGTCTATCGAAGGGAATATCTCACTACCTACTGAAAATCATGGGTTAACGATAAATAACAACGCGTTGATGTAAATTTTCTCTCTTCGATTCTCGACGAGCGGAACACTTGCGGCGAAATGGAACGGCATTTGAGTTACCAAGGCTGTCAATCTCGCCAACCGAGGCCTGGGCTCCGTTGGCAAACTGCCATCATTCGTTAAGGAACTCCCCACTATGACCATCCAGTTTCGCTCGCGACGCGCGTTCACGCTCGTCGAGTTGTTGGTTGTCATCGCGATCATCGGTGTTTTGATCGCTCTGCTGCTGCCGGCCGTCCAGCAGGCACGTGAAGCTGCTCGCCGTATGCAGTGCACCAACAACCAGAAGCAAATCGGCCTGGCGATTCACAACTATCACGACACGTACTTGAAGATGCCGTACAACGCGGTGCCGCAGGTCACCACCAGTGCAGTGCAGCGTGGTCCTTCGTGGTTGGTTCGTCTATTGCCCTACGTCGAGCAGAACGCCGCGTACGATCAGTTCCAATTCACCGGCGACTGGTCGATGCAGGATGGACCTAGCCCGAATGCGACGATCCTCGGACAGTTGCGGGTGCCAGGATTCAATTGCCCCTCCAGCCCGCTGCCAGAGCTCGAATCGCAATCGACCAATGCCAACGGTACCGTCTCGCTGCAGGTCGTGAACTACATCGGTATCACCGGTTCGTATTACAAGGGTGGCACGACCAATGTCGTCTCGGGCTCGCCACAAGACAGCTCTTACGGCGATGCGGTCTACAACGGGATGATCGTTCCGCTTTCGTCCAAGAGCAACGCCATCAATCTGGCCGCGTGCACCGATGGGACCAGCAACACGATGATGGTCACCGAGCAAAGCGACTATTTCATCAACTCTTCGGGAACGAAGGTTGCCCGTCGTAGCTCGGGGCATGCCGGTCGTTCGTGGGCCAACGGGGCGGGGGCAGGCAACTGGACCTCCAACGTAACCACCATTCGCTATGCCATTGGCGAAGAAGGGGGAACCGGGAATGCCGCGAACTATAACGTCAACATTCCGCCAATCTCGGCCCACCCAGGCGGCGTGATGATTCTGCTCGGGGACGCCAGCGTTCGCTTCCTTTCGGAAACAACGAACTTCGCGATTCTGACTGGCCTGGGCGATCGCCAGGACGGCAACGTGCTGGGTGAATTTTAATCCAAACGCAGAATCGAACTGAATTGATGAGAGGCGGAACAATGAAGATTCCAACCCTGACCAGCATCGGGGCCACCATGGCTACCGCTGCCCTGATGCTGCTGGTGTTTGGCTGTTCTCAGCAAAGCTATGGCTCGCTTGGTGGCGTTACCGGAACGGTGACGCTGAATGGCAAACCGCACGCGAATGCCAAGGTCACATTCACTCCAGCCGCAGGTCGGCCTTCCAGTGGAATGACCGACGAGAACGGCAATTACGAACTGTTTTACATTCGCGATACCAAGGGAGCCGAACCTGGCTCGCACAAGGTTACGATTGTGACCGTCGCCCCGGTCGAGTCTGACACCTACCAAGGGCCTGCGTTCAAAGATCCCATTCCCCCGAACTACAACCGGGTGACCGAGCTAACGGCGGAAGTCGAAAAAGGCTCGAACACGTTCGACTTCGACTTGAAGGGCAAATAGCACTCACTCTCCCTCCACCTTCTTGACGAGCGGTGCTGGATCGGACCTGATCTGGCACCGCTCTCTCCTCTTCTTGCCCCTACCTTTGCCGGGGACATCTTTCTTTGAATCGCCTTGCGCCGATAGGATGGCAGTGTTACCCCATCAAGACGGAGTAAGAGATGATCGAAGAACAACAACCCCTCCCCGATGTCCCAGAGCCGGACGAGCCCTATCGGATGCCGGTCGAAACGATGTCGCTGCGGCAGATCGATGGCGAGCTCCGTGATCTGTTTAGCGTGGCGGTGTTGTATCTGTTGGTGCCGGTCTTCTTGATTGCCATCAGCACAACCACCGTTGTCGCGACGCCATTCTTTGTCCGCGTGTTGCCTGCGTTTGCCTTGGTGTTTGTGGGGTATTGGATTTTGCAACGCTCGTATGGCCCCCTCTATCGAGCCGAGCCTGCCATGGCGATCGAGTACGTAAAATGGGTCTCTTGGGTTGGTGGCGGAATCATGAGTACTCCTCATGCCCGACTCGTTGCGCTTTGTGAGCGCCGAGAAGCGATTAAGGAAGAAAAAAGCCTTGAATCGTAGTTGTCGCAAAGCATGGTGATTTATGACTTATGATTGCGTATTAACGAGGTAGTAATTTAGGTTTTGCCAAATAGAGGGATCAAGCTTTCCACTCATTCACCTACGTTCTGCATTTTGTCAACGGGAGATTATCTCGCGTTAATTGATGCAGAGAGATGTTAACGGTGACGAACCTATTTATTCGTCATATTTTCCCATGACATAGTCAGAAGAAAATGGACAAATTGCCTGAGAAGTATTTCGAGGGTGCCCCCTTAGTCGGTAGATACGCTGCTGACGAATCCCAAGGCGCGATTCTCGTACATAAAGGGGGTGTGGCACCCTGTTAGGTAAATTAGTTTGTTTTTGTTGCCTGATTAGCACTCGTGAAGATAAGAAAGTTGAGTATAAAGAAATACGCAGCGCTTTTCATGCAGTAGGGTTTCTCATCAATCTCTCTGCAAACCTCGCTGGGTAACGCGGCCATAGAGGCACGGGGAGATCAACTCTCCGGGGTCGTAATACCGGTTCTCGCATCAGTTCAACGGCGGGAACTCACTCACATCTAGTTCTAATTTTCTTGCATCTCTCTGGGGACAGAGAAGGAGACGTTCGTGACTCATTCTTGGAATGCCCGCCGGGGGTTTACCCTGGTGGAACTGCTCGTTGTGATCGCCATTATTGGCGTATTGATCGCCCTGCTTCTGCCGGCGGTCCAGCAGGCTCGTGAAGCCGCTCGTCGTATTCAGTGCAACAACCAGCTGAAGCAGCTCGGTTTGGCCATGCACAACTACCACGACACGTACATCAGCAAACTGCCTTTCAACTCGTGCTACATCAGCGGGTCGGGCAACACCACTGCTCCATCGTTCTTCGTGCGTCTGCTGCCGTTCCTCGAACAGAACGCTGCTTACGATGCCTTGGATTGGAGCGGTTTCAACAACGGTACCTTCATCACCGACAATACCCAGACCGGCGATCCACTGCTGGCCCTGCGTGTTGACGGCCTGTGGTGCCCATCGAGCCCGCTGCCAGAAACCCTGAACAATGTTCAGCTGACCAGCTACACCGGTATCGGTGGTACCGCTCAGAAGTGGAGCACCTCGGCTGCCGCGGTTCAGAACATCGACTCGACCAAGAAGGCCCAATACTACAACGGTATGGTGGTCGCTAAGGGTGACGGTTCGAACCCAATCGGTTTGGAAAGTGCAACCGACGGTACCAGCAATACTATGATGATCAGCGAATGCAGCAACTACTTCTACGATGCCAATCGCGTGAAGCAAGTTGACACCATTCGTACCAGCATGGGGCCAAACAGCGTTGGTGGTGCTTGGAACGGTCTGGGCTTCACCAGCACCGGTACCGGTACGGTCACGACGGCTCAGAACGTTACGTTCATCGACCTCGATCCAACCAACAACACCACGGTTCCTTACCTCGGTAACATCAACTCGGGCGTCAACGCCGGCAGCTCGCCAGTTTTGGGCAACGCTAAAGGCAATACCGCGATTCCGCTGACTGCAGCCCACCCAGGTGGTGTGCTGACCGTTCTGGCCGACGGTTCGTGCCAGTTCATCTCGGAAACCGTTGCCGGTCAGGTTCTGGTCAGCTTGGCCAACCGTCAAGACGGCAACGTTATCCCGGATTATTAATGGTCACGGGCTAACCGCTTGATTCACCAGAAGGCGAGAGCATCCATCGATGCTCTCGCTTTTTTTATGCGCCAATTTTCGCTTCGTCCTAGCTCAAACGGTAAGCTAACCGACGGAAGTAATTCCAGCAGAACGCGATTCTTGAAGGTGGGGCGAATCGAAGCACATCAGAAGGAGCCGAGGCGATGGCAATCAACACGAAGGGAGTCCAGGGGCGTCGCGAAGTGCACTATCGCACGCCCCAAGAGGTCTTGGTCGATGCACGTCAGCTCGCCGAAGCCGAGCATATCGAGACACTGGGCAACTGGAGTCCTGGGCAGATCTTCGATCATCTGGCGAAGGCTTTTGATATGGCGATTGATGGGGCGGACTTTCGTGCCTTCTTCCTGCTGCGGTGGTTTGCGACGCTGTTTCTCAAGCGAAAGTTCCTGGAACGAGGGTTGCCGCCAGGGCTGCCGACCAACGAATGCTTCGTGCCAGAGCCGATCGATAACGATGCCGGTCTCGCCAGGCTGGAAGATGCGATTGGTCGCTACTTGCAGGACCCACGGCGAGGACTGCACCCGATCTTCGGCAAGCTGACGCCCGAGGAGTGGACGCAGTTCCAGCTGCGGCACTGCGAGATGCACATGAGCTTTCTCAAGGTGCAGCAAGACGTCACAGCGCCAGCAACGGCCGACGTCTAGCGGCCAGAGAGCCGTTGAGACGCCCTGCGAGATCTAATCGAATGAGAAGGTCTCGCCAGGCTGGGCGACGTTCACAGGCTCTTCCTGCGACTGCTGATAGGCGATCGCGGACATGGCCCGGGCATAATACTGCTCGAGGGTTTGAATCACCTGCTGCTGCTCCGCTTGTTTCTTGCTGAGTGGCAACTTGATCGTTCGCTTCTTTCCGTCACGCTTCACGACCAGATCGAGCCGGGCACCCCACTGGTTTTCGAACGACATGCTCTCGATTTCGCGGTAGTAAGTCGGCTGATCCCAGTCTTCAAACGTGAGCTTCTCGTAATCGAAGTAGACGATGCGGTTCTTATTCGCAGGGGCTTCGACCGCCGGGAAGAACTTCTCGACCAGTTCCTGTTCTTCGGTATTCGAGGGGATATAGCGATACGCCAAGATGTTCTCGTGGAACTGACGGAACTGCTCTTCGTAGTGTTCCCACTGCTCGCGTTCCAGATCGTTGGCCCGTTCAATCTTCTGGAACCAAGGCCCCAGCGAGTCATCCCCCAAAGCATGACGCATCACGTCAGGAGTCGCCGAAAAGCCGAGGGCTTCCAGACGAGCGTGTAGCGGGGGATGGGAATCGAACGGATGCGTGGTGGTCAGTTCGCCGACGTCGCGTTTGTCGACGAAGGCGGTTGCATACTCCAGGAAGCCGCCGTCGATTCGTTGCGATAAATTGACTTGCTCGTGGGCCTGATCGGCATCGAAGAACTCTTGTTCCAACTCGTTGCGATAATACGAGTACGCCGTGGTGCGAAGCAAGGCCTGGGCCATCGATTGCGGCGAGGTGCCGCTGGCGGCCAGACGATCGGCTCGGAACTCGCGTTGCCGACTTAGGCTGCCGAGCGAGACTTCAAACAGCATGCGGAACATGACGGCAAAGTAGAAAACTGGCAGCGAGATGCCGCCATCGTGCAGGCCCTGCAGAAAATGGCCATACTTGGCCAGCAGTGGGCTGATCTTCTGCGTGTAGAGGGTGTCGTCGCCGTTGAAGTGGGCCAGTTCGTGCAGCAGCACGGCGTCGGCTTCATCGCCTGGCAGCTTCTTCAGCAGCGAGAGGCTAACGAACAGCGTCCGCCCGGTATAGGTTTGCAATTCGTCACTATCTTTCACCTTTAGCTTCACGGGGCACTGCGTCACGAAGAAGCTATCGTCGATGCCCGCAATCACATGATCCGGCGGGGCGGTCTGCATTGCCTGGCTTAGTCGTTCCAGGTCGTACCAAAGCTGTGGAGCCATCTCCGGCGTGATCTTATGTCCTTCGATCACAAAGTCGTCGTCCACCTTCTTGAAGATCGCGACGATCACGGCCCCCATGGCCGCGAAGGCCATCAAGCCAAACACCACCAACAGTTTGATGATGTAGATCTCGAAGAAGAAGGCCGGAATCCAGAACGAAAGCGAGAACACCAGCAGCGACTGGGCGATCACTTCCAGCGTGCAAAACAGGCGTAGCGTATGCCAGCCGGCCAGCAGGCTGTAGTACTGCATTGCTTGCGAACGAAGCGAGAGAAGAACGCTGATTCCAATCAGGAAACAGGTCCCCACACCCGCCAGAATACAGAACCATGCAACGCGAATCGCCCAAATGATCGAGAGCTGCATGTACAGATAATCGGCCGGCAATTCGTTCCGCCACGCGACCAATTCCGGGTCGCTAGAGACCAGCAGCGACGACAGATTGACGTTCTCTATCTGAGCCAGTTCTTCGGCACGCTCTTGGGGATTGAGCATCCTATCGGCTTTGATTTCGTCCCGCATGCCTTGGCGGAAGAATTCGTCGTAGGTCCCTTGGACATGCTCGTAGAAGAAAAGACACGCCACCGGGATCAGGAACAGAGCCAATGCCGGATAGATGTAAGTTTTGACGAAGCCGAGGCTCGAAAAGTTTTGCGACATGCGACAAGGCGCCTGCGTGGGAACCGCTCGTGCAATGGGGCACGAATCGTTCGCAGTGGATAGCAAAGAAAGGAATGGCACGTCTTGCGCCATCTTGGCATGCACGCAGTATGAGGAAGCTTGCCTTCCAGGGCAAGAAAAACTTTCGGTTCGAAAAGAAAGCAGGCCACTTCCTTCATCAGGAAGCGGCCTGAGTGGTTGTTCAATGGCTGGCGAGAAGCCTATCGCGAGCTCGCCAACTGCCGGGTATCGGTGTCGCGGAATTGGAACTGGCGAACGCATTGGCTAAGCTCTTGAGCCAGGTTTGCCAGCACGTCCCCTTCATCGGAAAGCTGGTCGCCGTTATTGCGCGTGACCGATTGAGCCTCCTGCAGTTGCGTCAATTGCGATTGAAGACGCATCGCGGACTCGGCCTGCGAATGAGTCAGGTGCCCGATACTCGTCGTTTGCGAAGTGATCGACTCGACCGAAGCACACACCTGCTTAAATTGCTCGGCGGTTCGGTTGCTCTTCTCAACACCGGTCTGAATGTGCTGCCGGGTTTGTTCGATCAACGCGGTGACCTGGGCGATGTTGTGATCGCAGCGCCCAGCTAGTTCTTTCACTTGCTGGGCAACCACAGCAAACCCGCGGCCTGCTTCGCCGGATCTTGCCGCTTCGATCGAGGCATTCAATGCCAGCAAATTCGTTTGTTTGGCAAGCTCCTGGATGGTGCCGATCGTCGAGATCATTTCGTCGGCACTGTCTTGAATTGTCTTCATCGACTTTTCCGAGTCAGCGAGCGTTTCGGTGCCGAGTCGAGCGATCTTGTTGGCTGCGAGCGAGGTCGCTTCGGCCTGGGAGACGTTTTCGCGAATCGCTTGAATCGAGTCGTTGAGCGTGAGCACTTCTTCAGCCATGTGATGTAGAGACTCTCCCTGGCTGGCGATACCATCGGAAAGTGTCGAAGAACTGGTATGCAGTTGTGTCGAACTCGAGGTCACGCCTTCCACGCTGCGCGAGAAAGTGGCGATCACGTGATTCCATGAATCGATGGTGTGCTGGATGTCGGTTCGCAGCGAACTCACCATGCCATCGTGCACTTCTGGAATGGTCACCGTCAGATCGCCATGGCTGGCTCGATCAAAGACCGGACGGAGCGATTCAATTGCTGATCGCAGCGTTTCGTGCTGGCGGCTGCTGGCAACTTGCTCGCGTGCCAGGATCGACGAATCCCGTAGCGAAGCATAAATACCAACCAGCAGAACCGCATCTTCAATCACGACCCACGCGGCATGTTCCAGTGCCAGAACGAGGGCTGGATCCGAGAGCCCAAAGATCGAATACGGCCAGAACACCGCACGCAGCAAGTGATCAGCCGCCGTAAACCCGGTGGCGGCCAACAGCACCAGGGGATCGCGGTAAAGCGAAAGGAATGCCAGCGACGCGAAGACGTGAAAATGGACTTCCGTGCGTCCGCCACTGATATGAATGAACAATGCCGAAAAAGCGGCCTGCGAAATCGCCATCACGTAGCGAGTCATGCGATCGCGAGAGCGGTAGTAACCGAGGTACGCCGGCAGAACGCCCAGCAAGATCGCCAGAATCGCCGAGCCCCACACGTGATTGTGGATGCTGCTTTCGTGGCCAGCCCATGTGCGTGGCGTCAGGAAGATTGCCAGCCCCAAGGCAATCGCCGCTTGCAGTAACATCAGGTTGGCAAACAACCGATTAGTTCGCTGGTCGGCTGCCACTTCTCGTTGAAGGACGAGGGCGGCCTCTTGCGGGTCAAGGCCTTCGTATTGTGGAAACAGGATCTTATTCATGAGGATTCCTATTTTCGCAGCATGGGGAAGGGATGAGTGATTCAACCGCCGCCAGATTCGAGGTCGCAAGTGGCTCGCTCCCCTTAAGCGGGCAGCCAAACACTGGGAACTGCTTGCGACCAGACGACCAGCCTTCGATCACTGAACTGAGGCACGCCAGGCCCGAGTTATTGCCTTCATGGCCACGCCGAGAGGTCACCCCTCCGCTAAACCGAAGATTGCCAAGTTCATCAAATAGCAGGCAATGGCCACTGGTTGTCACGCGAAAACGATCCGCTTCGAGACCGTCGATGTCGCGATATACATCAATGGATGGACGCGATTGCCAGCGTGCCACGTGTCCGCGGCAACTGCCGGCGGTCAGCCAGTTCGACTCGAATGATTCCTGGTGCGAATCGCTCAGGCAGACCAGTGTGATCGCGATCGAATGTTGTTCCGCGATGCGTTCAAGATTGTCGAGAGTCGCACGGCTGCAGGGGCATTCAGGATGTAGGAACACCAGCAGCGAGGATTCGCCAGGCTCGTGGCGAATTGCAGAGCTCCCCGGCCAATTCTCTGGTGGGCGCATTGCAACGCCGGGAGCCGAGCCGTATTGCGTCAACCAACCAAACGTGATCAGAACGGCAAACAGCCACACACCAAAGGCAATCAGGCTTCCTCGATTCGACGTAGGTAAATCCGTCATGAGGGGCTCTCGAACTGTCTGGAAAGTTGAAGAATTTTCGAGAGCCTAGGTTATCAGGGATCAGAAGGCTGCACGTTTACGGCAACCCGAGGATGCCCTCGCATCGTTTGCTGTCGAAGATGATCACGTTCGACTTGTCGAAACGGATGTAGCGATTGCGCACCCTGGTTCGAGGCAGCGAAATCGCTGTCAAAAGGCGTGCAATCAGGAAGTCGCCAGGCTGGGATCTGTCAGCCGATTGTTGCTTTGCGAGGCGAACGCCGCCTCCCGTTCGGCCTGATAGGCATGGGCGAAATCGCTGCGATTCGAGTACCGCTCCATGTTATCGCGAACGGCCATTTCCTGATCGACATCGTTGCGGCTGAGCGGGAGCTTCGCCTTTAGTGGAATCTCCATGCGGCGATACGAGACGATGATATAGGTTTGCTCCTCGCGGAAGATTTCGAACGTCTCGACCTCGTGGTAGTAGATGGGATGCTCCCAGTTTTCAAACGACATCTTCTCGAAGTCAAGAAACAGTCGGCGGCCGTGGGCTACTGGAAGATCGATCGGAGGGAAATACTTTTCGACCAGGGTCCGTTCAGTATCGTTGGAAGGGAGATAGCGATGCACGAGCATCGTTTCGTGGAACGTTCGGAACTCCGCTTCGTAAGCACTCCACTGCTGACGTTCGATTTCTTCGGCATCGTAGATATTGCGATACCAAGGCCCAACCGACTGGTCGGCCAGGGCCGTTCGTAGCGTGTGGGCATCGGCCTGAAAGCCGATGAACTTCAGTCGCTGCTGCACCGGCGGGTGCGAGTCGAACGGGTGAACCGACGTTAGTTCGCCAATCGGGTTTTCGTCGAAATAGCTTTCTGCGAAAGGGCGGAAGCCATCGTCCAGCCGTTTTGAAATTGTGGAGTTCGCGTCGATCGCCGCGGCTTCGTAAATCTCTTCTTCGCATTGTTCGCGATACCGCGAGAACGCGACCACGCGAAGCAAGGCGAAGGCAAACGCTTCCGGCGACGTATGCCGAGCAGCGATCTGATCGGCGCGGTGTTCGCGGTCGCGAGCAACCTTGCCGTTGAGCGAGTGATTGATCACCAGTTGCAGCATCGCCAGGTGATGAATCGGACGCGTCAGCCAGTGCTCGTACAGGCTCTCTGCGTAGGCATAGTGCCGTTCGAATAAAGGGGCGATTCGCTGCGAGTAAATCGTGTCATTGCCGCTGAAGTGAGCCATCTCGTGCAATAGGATCGCGTCGGCTTCCTGATCGGGCAACTGCTTCAGTAGCGGTAGGCTGACGTACAGGATTCTTCCACGCAGCGTGCGTCGCATAACGTCGTCGATCGGCAGCACGACCGGGCACTCGGTAACCCAGAAACCGTCTTCGATGCCAGCGATCACGTAGTCTGGTGGTGATGTGCCTGCCTTGAAACACAGACGGTCCAGATCGTCCCAGAAGAGTGGAGCGTGTTCGCGCTCGATAAGCACGCCAGAGGCTTCATGCCGCAGGTCAACCCGTTTGAACATGGCAGCCGCCGCGGCACCGACACCAGCCAGGCCAGCACCACCGATGAAGATCAGGAACTTCGTCGCCCCGAGGCTGCTGTGCGAGAAGAGATATGCCGAGATCAAGCCGACGATAATAGTTGTTTGAGCGATCAATTCGAGAAGGCCAACGATACTGATGAGGTACCAGCCGCCCAGCAGCGAATAGTACAGCATCTCGTTGGAGCGAATCGACAGGCCTGAGCCAATCGAGATGAGCAGCAGCGTGGCGATGCCCAGGCCGATGCAGCCCCAACTCAGCAGAACGACCCCTTTGTAGGTCAGATAGGTTGGAATATCGAGCGGCCTTAGTTCGCTGTCCCAGCGGCTTAACGCCTTGTTTTCTTTGTTGAGGATCGACCAGGTCGAGGTCTTTTCCAGGGCCTTGAGGGCACTGTTTTTCTGTTGCAGGTTTAGCCCTGGTGCCGTGTTGATCGCACGCTGAAACCGCGCCGTCAGTTGCTGTTCAAATTCAGGTTGAAAGTGGCCGCATACCAGCAGGGCACCAATGGGAATCAGAAAGAGCGTTAGGGCTGGCAATACGAACGAGCGTACCAGCGAGGGCGGAGGCGAATGCTGAGTCATGGTGGGAGGGTCTCCTGGGCGAAAAGAGACGTAAGGCGGACGAGGTTACAGGAGCCCAGCGTGAATGAGCAGCCGAGAAGGTTGGAACGGCCGAAGTAGACTCCCCTAATGGGAGTGTATGATCCGATTGGCTTAGGGGGCTAAACTTGCACGATAGAGGCAATTAGCGCCAGAAAGAATTAGTGCGAATCCCAAGAAAAGAAGCAGGCCGAGATGTGAAGTCTCGGCCCGCTTCCGTGGAAAGATTGAATTGGCAATGCCGATGTCCGCTTAGCGGATGAAGAGCATTTCCTGGTAGGTTGGCAGTGGCCACAGGTCGTCGGCAACGTAGCCTTCCAGTTCGTCGGCGTACTTACGAACTTCGTTCATCGCCGGCAGAACATCGTAGCAGCAAGCGTTGGCCTTCTTGTGCCAGCATTCGATTTCGTCGGCCTTGGCAGCGGCAGCTTCCAGGGCGGCGACACTGTCCTGGAGCGACTTGACCAGGGTGGTCATCTTGTCCAGGGTGTCTTTGTCGAAATCGTAACCCAGAGCCTGAAGGTTCGCACAGGTCGAAGCCAGTTCGTTCTGGTAGCGGATCGAAGCAGGGAAGATCATCGTGCGAGCGATCTCGACGGTGAGCTTGGTTTCGACGCTGATCGACTTGCAGTACTGTTCCAGGTAGATTTCCAGACGGCTTTCCAGCTCGCGTTCCGAGAGGACACCGTACTTGGTGAACAGTTCTTTGACTTCTGGCTTTTCCAGGTAAGGCAGAGCATCGGCAGTGGTCTTCAGGTTCAGCAGACCACGCTTTTCAGCTTCCTGGTGCCATTCTTCCGAGTAACCGTCGCCATTGAACACGACCGCGCCATGTTCGTTAATGATGTCGGTCAGAAGCTTTTGGATTGCTCCGTTCAGCTTCGAGTTGTCGCCGCCGGTGGCTTCTTCCAGCTTGGTCGCACAGTAGTCCAGCGACTCGGCAACGATGGTGTTCATCGCGACGAGTGGACCAGCGATCGACTGGTTCGAGCCAACAGCACGGAATTCAAAGCGGTTGCCGGTGAAGGCGAATGGGCTGGTACGGTTACGGTCGCCAGCATCCTTTGGCAATGGCGGAAGAACGTCGGCACCGATTTCCAGCGTGCCCTTTGGCAGCGAGCTGCTGGCCCCACCACCCTTGATCTGCTCGAAGACGTCGGCCAACTGAGTGCCGAGGAAGATCGAGATGATCGCAGGAGGAGCTTCGTTGGCACCCAGACGGTGATCGTTGGAAGCCGAGGCAACCACAGCACGCAGCAGACCCTGGAACTTGTGCACGGCACGGATAACAGCACCGCAGAACACAAGGAACTGAGCGTTTTCGTGTGGGGTGTCGCCTGGGTCGAGCAGGTTGCCTTGCGAGGCACTGCCCATCGACCAGTTGACGTGCTTACCCGAACCATTGACGCCGGCGAACGGCTTTTCGTGGATCAAGCAGGCCATGCCGTACTTTTCGGCGACGCGCTTCAGGGTGATCATGACCAACTGCTGATGGTCGGTCGCGACGTTGGCGAACTCGAACATCGGAGCAATTTCGTACTGGCCTGGGGCGACTTCGTTGTGACGAGTCTTGACCGGGATGCCCAGCTTGAACAGTTCACGTTCGGTTTCCAGCATGAACGCGAGAACGCGATCTGGAATGGCACCGAAGTAGTGATCGTCGAATTCCTGACCCTTTGGAGGCTGAGCACCGAACAGGGTACGACCAGCGTTGAGAAGGTCAGGACGTGCGAAGAAGAAGTTGCGATCGACCAGGAAGTATTCCTGTTCTGGACCGGCGGTCGAGCTGACCATGGCGCCATCGGTGTGACCGAACAGGCTCAGGATACGCTGAGCTTGCTTGTTCAAAGCCTGCATCGAACGCAGAACCGGGGTCTTCTTATCGAGGGCTTCGCCCGTCCACGAAACAAACGCCGTTGGAATGCACAGCGTGGTTCCGTTCGGGTTTTCCATGATGTAAGCAGGGCTGGTAACGTCCCAAGCGGTGTAACCGCGAGCTTCAAACGTCTGGCGGATACCGCCCGATGGGAAGCTGGAACCGTCTGGTTCGCCCTGGATCAGCTGCGAGCCGCTGAACTCGGCAATGGCGCTGCCGGTGCCGTCTGGGCTGAGGAAGCTATCGTGCTTTTCGGCGGTGAAACCGGTCAGCGGATAGAAGACGTGGGCGTAGTGGGTCGCACCCTTTTCGATGGCCCAATCCTTCATGGCCGAAGCGACGTAGTCGGCGACGGTCGTATCGAGCTTTTCGCCCGTTTCGATCGTCTTCATCAGCGACTTGAAGATCGGCTTAGGAAGACGGTCCTTCATGACCGATTTGCTGAAGACGTTTGCGCAGAACAGTTCCTGAGTTGGGGTTTCCAGGAAGTTCATGGCTGGAGCGGAGGGCTTGTAGTTGGTAACCGCGGAGATGGCTGCCATTCGAGCCGAACCGCCCATAAACCCGCTACCGCTGCCTGCGGAATTGGTTCCGCAAGAGCCCGCCTTACCTTTCGATGCCGTACTCACTAGTGTGTGACCTCCAAAGCCTTAGCGCGAACGGCGACCCCTGGGGAAGGGATCTGCGTCACGCTTTTCGTTGTTGAAATTCCCTTACGATCGATACGCTTCGCGATCCCTGCAGAAGCATGGTGCGGAGTGATAGCAATTACCATGCCGCACCGTCAGAAGGGTCAAAATCGCTAGAAAATGACCCCAGAATGAGTAGCCTCTGCGCGCGAAGTGGGCGTGACCTGCATAGAAATGTAGCAAAAAAGTATTGCCGAGGCCTCTTTTTTAAACTTTGCAAAAAGGGTGCCGACCGTACTGCCGGGGGAGATCAATTTTTGATCACCAGCCCCAGCACGTCGTCGCCCTCTCGAAAAGTCCCATTCGTCGGCCGAACATTTCTGCCCCCGGAAGGTCTCTTCCGGTGGTCACTGTCGCTAAACTTAAAGCGCTGAATAGTCAAAGGGAAGTAGGCAAATGGGCCAAATGGCTCACGGGGCAAAACTATCTTGGGGGATCCTTTTCATGCTTCGCCATCTTCAAAAGCTTGTTTCAGTAGGGTGCCTTCTACTGGCATGCCTGGTCGCTGCTCCACTGCTTCACGCCGAACCTCCCCTGGTCGACGTTCCTATGTTCCCCGGCTTGGGAGAGCATGGCATGAAGATCTCGACCGACCAGCCGCAAGCTCAGGCCTACTTCAATCAAGGCCTGGCCTTTATGTATGGCTTCAATCATGACGAAGCCATTCGCAGCTTCCACGCTGCCGCGAAGCTCGATCCGCAGTGCCCGGCTCCCTGGTGGGCGATTTCGTTTGCCAACGGTCCGAACATCAACTATCCGCTGCTGGACGAAAAACACGCTCCACTGGCCTGGGATGCTTTGCAAAAGGCCAAGGAGCTTGCCAAGAACGGATCGCCCCTCGAACAAGACCTGATCGCGGCGTTGGAAGAACGTTACGCCGACCCGCCGCCTGCCGATCGCAAACCGCTCGATCAAGCGTTTGCCAAAGCGATGCGAAACGTCTGGCAGAAGTATCCCAACCAACCAGACGTCGGCGCGATCTTCGCTGAGAGCCTGATGGATCTTTGGCCTTGGGATCTGTGGCAGAAGGCAGGCGCCGCCAACCCTGACACGGCCGAAGTGATGCGCACACTAGAAGCGGTTCTGCAGCAATCACCAAATCATCCGCTGGCACTGCATCTGTATATCCATACGCTCGAAGCTTCCGGAGAAGTTGCCAAAGCGGCCGACGAAGCGGATCGACTGCGTGATCTGCAGCCTGGTCTCGGGCACATGGTTCACATGCCAAGCCACATCGACGTTCGACTCGGGGCATGGCGGAAGGCAATCGTCGCGAACGAAAAGGCGATTGAGGCCGATGCCGCTTACAAGGCTCAATCACCTGATCAAGACTTCTTCCGGATCTACATGGCTCACAATCGTCACATGTTGGCGTTTGCAGCCATGATGATCGGGCAAGAGAAGGTGGCGACCGAACAAATCGATTTGATGCTCGAAGAAATGCCGGAAGCTTGGGTGGAAGCGAACGCTCCGTTCGTCGATGGGATGCATAGCATGCCGTACGAAATGCACATTCGGTTTGGACGCTGGGATGCGATCTTGGCAGAGCCAGAACCTGCCGAGCACTTCCCGATTTGCCGAGCGATGCGACACTTCGCACGGGGAGTTGCTTACGCCGCGAAGAAGCAGCCAGAGAAGGCTCGCCAAGAACAGGCCATCTTCCAGAAGCTGAAAGACGCGATGCCAGAGGATGCCTACTTTGTGCTGAACCCTGCCAACGTTGTTCTGGCGGTCGCTGACAACATGCTGGAAGGGGAAATCCTCTACCGCGAAGGGAAGACCGATCAGGCCGTGGCGAGTTTGCAGAAGGCAGCCGAACTGGAAGACGAACTTCGCTATACCGAGCCGCCAGATTGGATTCAGCCGGTGCGTCACGCGTTGGCGGCAACCTTGATGGATGCCAAACGCTACGCCCATGCCGAGAAGGTGTTACGCCGCGATCTCGAGATTCATCCGCATAACGGCTGGGCATTGTACGACCTGGCCCGCAGTCTCCGGATGCAAGAGAAGTGGGACGAAGCCGACAAAGTTCAGGCCGAGTTCGAGATCGCCTGGAAAGACTCGGACGTCAAGATGAGCTCGGCGTGCATGTGCTTGCCGGCTCAATAATCCGTGAAAGAAAGAGACTGACTCCGCGCGATTGGCTGGGTCAGTCTCGTCGTCGCTTGCGTGGCTTTTCGTCGGCGGCTTCCGCTTCGCTGGCCGCTTTCTTCTGCATGAGCGGAAGGGGGTGATCGAGACCGGTTAAGGTCTTCAGCATGTTCTCGCGGATGCTCTTCCAACGCATGACACGCGGGAGCATCACATTGCGAATCGTACGTCGCATCCACGACTCGCCTTTGGCGAAATCGGTGATCGTTCGGATCCGCTGGACGACGGCATTGTCGACCGGCCAACGCTGTTGATCGTAAAGCTTTAGTTCGTCTCGCTTGGCAAGTTCGGCGAAGACCCAGGCATCTTCGATCCCCAGGTTCATGCCACGGGCACCGACCGGCGAATGTAGATGGGCTGCGTCGCCAGCGAAGTAGACCTGGCCAACGCTCATCGATTCGACCACGCGATGCGCGATGTGGAACGACGAATTCCAAAGGGATTCGCCAATCAGATTGGATTCGGTCAATTGAGCTAACGGTTCTGGGTAGTTTCCCATCACACGCCATACGGTTGGCTCGCCTGGCTTTTCTTCGCCGGTATAGATCGGCAGCAGAAACAGGAAGCCATCGTCCAGCAGCTTGATGTGGGCTCGGTCCGGGGCGAAGTCGGATGCCAGCGGAATGTCGTCCAGCACCCAAGCTCGGTCGTAGGTGTCGCCGGCGAAGGGGACATGGACCGACTTGCGAGCGACACTGTGGGCACCATCGGCGGCCAGGATCCACGGTGCGTCGATCTGCAGGTGCGACTGTGTTTCGGAGTGGACCAGGTTCGCCTTGCCTTGGATCAGGGCAGGGGACTCGACCAGTTCAAGCTGGCGTTCGATCTCGATCCCTTTGCGGGCGAGATGTTCGCTCAAGACCCGCTCGGTTGTGGCTTGCGAGAGGGCCAGCATGAAGGGGAAGCGGTGTTCGAGGTCGTTGAAGTCGACCTCGGCGATGATTTTGTCGTTGCGATGGAAGGTCGTGCCATGGATCTTCCGGCCAAGCCCCAGCAATTGATCGGTGATCCCGCTCTCTTCCAGCAGTTCCAGCGTCCGGGGATTGATGGCCAGTGCTTTCGAGAACTTGGACCGTTCCGCCCGTTTGTCGACGATGCGCGGCACGATTCCGTCCTGAGACAGGAAAGTTGCGGCCGCCATTCCGACGGGACCTGCACCAATAATGAGGGGTGTGGAGAGCGTCATGCAGTCGATTCAGCGCGAGGAATACGTCTTTCGGTCGAAAAACACTACCCCTCACACTAGGTTGCTGTATGAATATCTGCAACCGAGGATCTGAGGGGAATCATTGAGATTAAGGAATCCTCCCCGTTAGAATAACCCTGGTTCACCCATTCTCTCAATTTCTTAACTACGGAGAGTTCACCCATGCCCGCTTCGTTTCGCCTGGGTTCCCGATTCGCACTGTCGTGCGGATTATTGCTTCTGGTTCCATTTTCCCTTTTCGCCGGCGACTGGGCTCAATGGCGTGGTCCTGACCGGGATGGTATCTCGGACGAGAAGGGGCTGTTGGCCGAGTGGCCCAGCGATGGTCCGAAGCTCGCCTGGCAGGTCAACGATCTGGGCGATGGCTACGGTGCGGTTTCGGTTGCCGATGGCATCCTCTTTCTGGTCGTCAACGAAGGACTGGAAGACGAACAAGTAAAAGCTCTCGACGCGACCACCGGTCAAACGTTGTGGAGCACGCGCATTGGCAAGGTTGGCAATCCCGATCAAAAGCCTGATTACCCGGCCGCTCGCAGCACGCCGACAGTGGAAGGCGAGTTCGTTTACGTCTTCGGTTCTGATGGTGACCTCGCTTGCCTGAAGGCAACGAGTGGCGAAGTCGTCTGGAGTAAGAATGTCCGGACAGAATATGGTGGCGAGCCAGGGATCTGGGCGTACTCGGAATCCCCCCTGGTCGATGGCGATAAAGTGATCGTCACGCCTGGTGGTGAGACCGCTGGCATCGTGGCGGTCGATAAGAAGACCGGCAATACGATCTGGAAAGCCGAGACGCCGAAGATGGGCGCGGCCGGGTATGCCTCGGTCCAGAAGGCAACCATCGACGGCGTCGAACAGTACATCGCGTTCATGGGGAACGGTGTCGCCGGCGTGAATGCCAAAGATGGGGCTTTCCTCTGGTCGTATGAAGGAACCTCCGGCACCGCCAACATGGCCACGCCAGTCGTCAGCGACAACGTGGTTTACAGTGGCGGTGGTCGCAAAGGTGGCGGTGCGTTCAAGCTGATCGCTCAGGAAAAAGAACTGACGCCGGAAGAACTTTACTTCAGCCCGAAGCTGCCTTCTTCGATCGGCGGTGCCGTGAAGGTGGATGGCTATCTCTATGGCTGCGGTCAGTCGACACTCATGTGTTTCGATGCGATGACCGGCGAAATCAAATGGCAGGAACGCATCAGCGCCGCGGCGTCGATCGTATATGCCGACGGTCGTTTGTACCTGCATACCGAAGATGGCAAAGTGATGATGGTCACTGCCTCGCCGGAAGGATTTCAACTGCTGGCCGAGTTCACGCTGCCAGGCCAACCGGAAGGGCGTGGCAAGGAATGGGCCTATCCAGCCCTGGCCGACGGCAAGCTCTACTTGCGTCAGCATGGCACCGTGTGGGTGTATGACGTGAAGTAAACTCAAGAAATAAATCGAGCCAGGCACATCACGCGCCTGGCTCGGTTTTGCCTTGGGATTCGAGTCGGGTGACTTAGCTCTTCACCGAACACGTTCCTCCACAACTGCCGCTGCTGCCGGTTGTCGGCAGATGCGAAGCTTCCCAGGCCTTGTAACCACCCACGAGGTCGAGCAGGTTCTCTTTGCCGAGTTTCTGCAGCACGCTGACGCCCAGCGACGAGCGATAGCCGCCGGCACAATGCACCACCACGTGATCGACTGCCGGAATTTCGTCGGCACGTTCTTCCAGGTGAGGCAGGGGAATGTTGATCGCACCGTCGATGTGTCCTGCATCGAATTCTTTTTCGCTGCGAATATCGACGATTGCCACATTGCCATCGAGTTCGCCAACCGCCGGGGCAGTGATCCGGGCTGTCGATGCCACCAGGTCGCTATGCTGATCGAGGGCATCCATTCCGCCGTCGAGGTAGCCAACCACTAGATCAAAACCAATTCGACCCAGTCGCACGATCGATTCTTCGGTGCGGTCGGCGTCCGCGATCACAACGATCGGCTGATCTTTCGCCAGCATCGAGCCGGCCCAGGTCGCGTACTTGCCATCGATACCGATGTTGAGCGATCCTTTCAAATGGGCACCTGCGAAGTCGACTGCTTCGCGGGTGTCGACCACCTGAGCACCATCTTTCTGGAACTGCAAAACCTGCGACAGTGTCAGCGGCGAAAGACTTTCCTTTAGCGATTCATCCAGGCTCTGGCGATCCTTGCGATTCAGGATGGCATCGTGCACGAAGTAGCTCGGTGCCTCCGGCTGGGCTGTGGTCACCAGGTCGAGGAACGCCGATCGCGACATCGGTTGGAGTGCGTAGTTGTACTTTCGCTGTTCGCCGAGTGTCGAATAAGGCTCGCTACTAAGGGCCTTGCCGCAAAGCGATCCAGCACCATGAGCCGGGTAAATGCGAACGGCATCCGGAAGCTTCAAAAGCTTCTCGTGCAGCGAGTCGTAAAGCTGATTGCCAAGCTGTTCAGCCGTGGCACCAATCGAGGCCAGCAGGTCAGGACGGCCCACATCGCCGATGAATAGCGTGTCGCCGGTCAACGCGGCGTAAGGAACCTCAGCGTTGGATTCGGGATCGTAAACCAGCAGGGTAATCCCTTCCGGCGTGTGTCCTGGGGTTTGGATTGCCGACAGGTAAACCTTGCCCAGCACCACCTGGTCGCCGTCCGAAAGTTTGACGTGATCGAACTCGGCGTTGCCTTCGGCACCTAGATAGATCTTTGCGCCGAGGCGATTGCGTAGTTCGATATGACCCGCCACGAAGTCGGCGTGGAAGTGCGTCAGAATGACATGTTCGATGCGGAAGCCATGTTCTTCGGCGTCCTTCACGTAGATGTCGATATCACGCTGCGGATCGATGACCGCGGCGACCTTGGTTTCTTCGTCCGCCACCATGTAGGAAGCGTGCGAAAGACACTCCAGATAGTATCGTTGAAAATACATGGTCTTGGTCCCTATGCGAGTGGTTGGGGCATGTTTGGAGGGGAGGTAGGGGAGCAGAGCGAAGTGTGCCCTTGCATTGGGTGGAGCCACAATGAGCACTCCAGGTCTGCTCCCCTGATCCACGATGATTTAGATCGAACAGTTCTTCGCGCCACTGGAAACCTGGTTCCACGGCATCTTGGCCAGCACCATGGCCATGCCGCAGGTATCGGTGATCCCAGCGAACATCAGGCCTGCTCCGACAAAAGCCGAAAGTCCAGCGAAGTAGGGATGCACGAACATGGCCAGCAAAGCACCGACCAACACCAGGAAGCCGGCCGCGATGCGAACCTGGCGTTCCAGCGACATCACCTTCTTGCCACGCACGACCGGCAGGCCAGCCGCAGCCCAGGCTTCGGTGCCACCTTCCACGTTGACAACGTTCTCGAAGCCAGCGGCCTGAAACTTTTCACAGGCCTTGCCACCTCGCGTACCAGACTTGCAGATCACATACAGCGTCGTCTGGGCATTGCCGTTACGGGCTTGCATGTAGTCGCGCGGCACGAGGCGATCGAGCGGGACGTTGACGGCCTGGGTGGCGTGCACTTCCTGGAACTCGGCCGGGGTGCGGACGTCGATCAGTTCGTAGGCTTCGTTCTGATGGCGCTGGTTCAGCTCTTGGGGCGAAATAGTGTTGATGCTCATGATTCGCTCCTTCAGTATCCTTGATATGTCGTGAGGTGACGATGTATTCGGTCAAAAAAAGGGGCGGCTATTTGCCGGCACCCGTGAGGAATCGACTTTCGATGCAGCCCATGATGTCCTTCAAGTGAGGTTCGGCAACCGAGTAATAAACACGGCGACCATCTCGCTCGCTGGTGAAGAACCCACAGCGTTGCATCAGGCGAAGGTGTTCCGAGGCCAGGTTCTCGGCAATACCGCAGTCTTCCGCGATTTCACCCACCGTGAAACGGCCTGCCAGAAGCAATTGCACCATGCGAATACGAACTGGGTGAGCCAATGCCTTCAGGCATTCAGCGGCTTCACCAAGGGCGTCCATATCGAGTGGCGGCTTGTTGTCAGGTTTCTCGGGCATGATTGATTCTCCTAATATCAATATATCGGGAATTCACGAGATGTCAATCAGGAAAATATCTGAGGAAAGCTCAAAAAGGTGGGGATACGGTAAGCCGAGTACCAGGCGGAACTAATAATCGCGAAACGGACCTCGCGGCTCGGCCGCTTCCATTTGGCTTTGCCACTGGGCCAATTGCTGCTGCAGCTCGGCGACCTTTTCAGGGTGTTTGGCCGACAGATCGTTCTTCTCGGCGATGTCGTTGGCCAGATGGTACAGACCCTTCGCTTTCTTGCTATCGATCCATTTCCAGTCTCCGACCCGCACCGCGACCTCGTCGCGGCGCTGCCAGAACATTTCGATGCGGGGTGAAGCGATTTCGTTACGCAAGACCGGCAGCAAATCGAAGCCGTCGTACGTGACATCTTGCGGCAGTTCAACACCAGCTGCCGCGCATGCCGTCGGGAAGACTTCCAGCGACGAGAGAAACTGATCGCTGACCTGATTGGCCGGAACATGACCAGGCCATCTCACAAGGCATGGCACCCGGTTGCCACCTTCCCACATCGTCGACTTGCGACCTTGCAGTGGCGCGTTGTTCGCCAGACCGCTTCCTCCATTGTCGGAAAAGAAAATCACCAAGGTGTTGTCGGCAATCTCATATTGGTCCAAGCGATCAAGCACGTCACCTATCGCGGCATCCATCTCGGTCACGGCAGCCATATAACCTTGGCGTCGCCGCGATGCTTTTGTGTCGCCGGCTGGGTAACGTGCAAGGTATTCCGGCGAGGCCTGAACGGTTCCGCGAATCTCGGGATCTAAGTTCGATGCGCCGTGCGGTGCGTTGAAGGGAAGATACAAGAAGAAGGGACGCTCGTGATTGCGGTCGATGAAATCGAGCGCATGATCGCGAAAGAGGGTCGTGCAGTAGGTGCCTTTGTCCTTGGTGGTGATCTGGTTGCCATCGAACATCGAGGGGACGCCGTAACGTTCGTGGGTGAAGTAATCGATGCCGGTGTTGCAGAATCCATAGAAGTCGTCGAAGCCACGTTGCATTGGCAAGTATCGCGTCAGTTGCCCGCCATCCCACTTGCCGAAACAGCCGCATGCGTACCCGGCATCGTGTAGCGTTTGCGAAAGGAAGATCTCGCGGATGTCGGTTCCCAAAATATGTTCCGGCGAAACGGCGTATTCATCCGCCTTGTAGAGATAGCCGTCGTCAACGCGATCGTTCCGGATCATGTCGTAGGTGCCGTTTCGCTGTGGATAACGGCCGGTCAAAAACGCGGCACGCGATGGCGTACAAGCGTTCCAGGCCACATAGAAACTCGTAAGCCGCGTTCCTTCTTTCGCCAGGCGATCGAGGTGGGGCGTCTGCACATCCTGGGCACCGTAACTTCCGAGATCGTGATAGCCCTGGTCGTCGGAAACGATTAGCACAATGTTGGCCGGACGGTCAGCGGTTAGTCCGGTAGAGCAGCACACGAAAGTCAGAAGCAGAGCGAACGCACGCATTGCATTTCCAGTCGTCGGGGGGAAGGAAGCAGGAGGGAGGTGCGTTCAAGATAGCGATTTGTAATCGCGAAGCAAGTTTTCGCCGTTTAGCAGCCGGAGAGAACGGAGGTTCGCATCCCGGCGAAGTGTCCGACCGAATCGGCAAAGAAGGCGTCAGGCAGGATCGCGTAGTGATCGAGCGCTCGTTCGACCTGATCCCAGCCTACGTGAGCGGCGATGTCGAACGCCTTGAGGCCGCGAGCGATCCGTTCGGCTTTGTTGTCGAACTTCCAGAACTGCAGCCAGCGCCCGGTGGGGAAGTAAGCGAAACGAACCGCGGGCATCAGGGCGATCGATTTCATGAGCGGCCAATCGAACTCTTGCACGGCCTGGGCAATCCGCGGACCGACGACCCGGTCTTGCTCGTCGAAGAAGTGAGCCTGGAAGATCTGGCGTCGTGCAGCATCGCTTAGAGGTGTTTGACTTCGTCGAGCATGATGGATTTGTCGTAAGCCTGCCAGAAGCGGAGCACGCACGATTTGATCGGCATCTGGGTGATCGCCGAAATGCTTGGTGAAGTGGTAGGTCGCGTAGGTGTCGACACATACCCGTCGATTGACTTCCCGGAACGCTTCGGCGAAGTTCTCCAGGGCCTGCAGCTTTGCCACGCGTTTGTCTCGATTTCCGGCGAATTGCCAGGCGGCGACCTGTCCCAGCTTCATGCCGAAGGCAAAATAACCACGTGCCCACAAGGCGCCGTGAGCCGCAATCAGGGGAAAAATATGGTTGTGACCCGAGTCTTCAAAAAGGTGGTGATAGGTGGTCGCTCGCTGCGATAGCTGATGCGTCGCCCCTGCCAATTGGATCGCTTCTTTCTCGATATCTACATAGCACTGCCGTAGTTGGGCAAGCGATTCCATGGCCGGTACTCCACCGTACGTTTTTCATCTTCTGGTCGTGTTTGTTGGTCAGGGAGTAGACCGAAGTGGGGGCAGAGGCAATAACCCAAATTCGGAAAAGATTCCAAGGAAAGGGTCCCAACGCATAGAATGAGATGGGAGGCTGTTTGCCCAGTCTTCTATGCTGCAATGCTGATAACCTGCCGGCTCGTTCGGCAGTCACCCTCATCGACCAAGGAGAGACCTATGATCTTGACGACGACTGCCCCTGTCGCCCGTCGCGAAACGCAAGCATTCATTGACCAGCAGCATCAACTGTTGATCGATGGTCAATGGATGCCGGCTGCCTCGGGCAAAACATTCGAGGTGACCAATCCTGCCGATGGCAAAACAATTGCCGAGGTTGCCGAAGGTGATAAGGCGGACGTTGACAAAGCAGTCGCTGCCGCTCGCCGAGCCTTCGAGACCGGCCCTTGGCCAGCGATGACAGCCTCGGAACGTGGCAAGCTGATCTGGAAGCTGGCCGACTTGATGGAACAGCACATCGAAGAGCTGGCCGAAATCGAATCGCTCGACAACGGCAAACCCAAAGCGGTTGCCGCTGCGGCTGACGTTCCACTAGCGATTGATCTGTTTCGCTACATGGCGGGTTGGTCGACCAAAATTGAAGGGACCACGATTCCGATTTCGGTGCCGTATCTTGAAGGGGCCGAGTTCCACAGTTACACGCTCCGTGAACCGGTTGGCGTTGTCGGCCAGATCATTCCGTGGAACTTCCCGATCTTGATGGCCGCTTGGAAGCTGGGCCCAGCCTTGGCCACCGGCTGCACCGTTGTGCTGAAAGTGGCCGAAGAAACGCCGCTGAGTGCTTTGCGTTTGGGACACTTGATTCAAGAGGCAGGCTTCCCACCCGGCGTGGTGAACATCATCACCGGGTTTGGCGAGACTGCCGGTGCCGCGCTGTCGGCGCATCCCGATGTCGACAAGATTGCGTTCACCGGTTCGACCGAAGTGGGCAAGCTGATTGTCAAAGCGGCCGGCGATACCAACTTGAAAAAGGTGACGCTCGAATTGGGTGGCAAGAGCCCCAACATCATCCTGCCTGATGCCGACATCTCGGCGGCGATCAGTGGTGCGGCCAACGCTATCTTCTTCAACCATGGCCAATGCTGCTGTGCCGGTTCGCGTTTGTTCGTGCACCGCAGCCAGTACGATCAGGTCGTCGAAGGTGTGGCTGCCGAGGCTTCCAAAATCAAGCTCGGTCCCGGCATGCATCCCGATACCAACATGGGGCCGATGGTCTCGCGGATTCAGCAAGACCGCGTCTGCGGCTACCTCGACATTGGCATGCAGGAAGGTGCCAAGGCATTGGTCGGTGGTAAGCGAGCCGACAGCAGCGGTTACTTCGTCGAGCCAACCGTGCTGGTCGATACCCACGCGGAAATGAAGGTGATTCGCGAAGAGATCTTTGGCCCGGTCGTGGCGGCGGTTCCTTTCGACGACATCGACGAGGTGATCGCCACGGCCAACGACACGATCTATGGCCTGGCCGCCGCGGTCTGGACGAAGGACATCAGCCACGGGCACCGCATTGCCAAAAGGCTGAAGGCCGGCACTGTGTGGATGAACTGCTACAACGTCTTCGATGCGTCGTTGCCGTTTGGCGGTTACAAACAGTCTGGCTGGGGCCGCGAGATGGGCTACGAAGCGATTAGCCTTTATACGCAGACCAAGGCCGTGACGCTGCAAATTGGCTAGTGTGCCGAGTGTTACTTCTGGGGATGCTGGTGCCAGCGTCCCCTCTTTTATGCGCGGCGGAAGCTTCATTGCTACCCATCACCGTAGGTGAATTCGTTTTTCATTTTCGGGCCAGCGCGATACAAAGGAGGCTGCGCGGAAGCAAAGCCCCATCCTGCTATTCGGAGTCATCGCCATGCATTCCCCATTACGCACCCCTCGCGTCTCACGCCGTCAAATGCTGCAGTCTGGTGCCCTCTGTGGTGGCTTGCTGGCGATGGGAGATCTCGGAATGCTATCGCAACTGAAGCCGGTCTCGGCGGCGGAAGCGAAGCTGGATCCAAACGTCGTGCGTCTCGACTCCAGTATCGAACCCCTGGTCCGACTGATTGAAGAGACCCCGCGCGAGCAATTGATGGAAGCAGTCGCAGGCCGCATCAAGCAGGGAACCAGCTATCGCGAAGTCCTAGCGGCGCTGCTGCTGGTAGGTGTCAAGAACATCGAGCCCCGTCCCAGCGTCGGCCATAAGTTTCATGCGGTGCTGGTTGTGAACTCGGCCCACCTGGCGAGTATCTCTTCCCCAGATGAACATCGCTGGTTGCCGATCTTCTGGGCGCTCGATCACTACAAGTCAGCCGCCCAGCGTGATGTCGAAGAACGGGGCGACTGGACGATGCCCGCCATCGACGACAGCCAGGTCATGCCACACGCCAAGGCGAAGGCTCAGTTCATCGAAGCGATGGAGAGCTGGGACGAAGCGAAGGCCGATATCGCCGCGGCCAGCCTGGCACGGACCGGCGGTGCGAACGAGATCTATCGTTTGCTCTTCAAGTATGGCTCGCGCGATTATCGCAGCATCGGCCACAAGGCGATCTACGTTGCCAATAGCTATCGCACCTTAAGCTGCATCGGCTGGCAGCATGCCGAGCCCGTCTTGCGCAGCTTGACCTATGCCTTGTTGATGCATGAAGGAAGCAACCCATCCAAACGCGACGACGAAGCAGACCGGCCGTTCCGTCGTAACGAAGAAATCGCGGCGAAGTTGCGCGACGACTGGACGACGGGCAAGCTCGATTCCGACGCCACCCAGGCCATGATCGATACGCTGCGAAGTGGTTCCAATGACGATGCGTGCGATCAGGCGGTTCAATTGATCAACAGTGGAATTCATCCACAGTCGATATGGGATGCCATGCATGTGGTCGCCGGCGAGATGGTGATGCAGCAGCCGGCGATCGTGCCACTGCATAGCGTGACCACGACCAACGCCATGCGTTACGCCTACGAGACCTGCGGAGACGATGCGACTCGCAAACTGCTTCTGCTGCAGAACGCTGCGTTCCTGCCGATGTTCCGCAGTGGCATGGGAGGCCGCGGCCGGGTCAAGGACGTGACAGTCAGCAAGCTTTCCGAAGTCGAGCCAGCGAAGTCGCGGCAAAGTGTGGACGATATCTTCGCCGAACTGGGAAGCGATCCGATGGCCGCCGCGCAGATGACTTTGGCCTACCTGCAAGGTCAGGAAAACCACTCCGCCAAGGCGAAGCAGTTAATCGATGCGGCCCGGGTATTGGTGTTCCGCAAAGGGGACAACGCCCACGATTACAAGTTCAGCTCGGCCATCCTGGAAGATTATTACCACGTCTCGCCGGCCTGGCGGGATACCTACCTGGCGTCGAATATCTTCCTGCTTCGCGATTCGCAGCGAAAAGATAACCAGCTTGTTTCACGAATCCAATCGGCTCTGGCCTAGCTAAGGTAGGTGATTCGTTCTCGATTTCCCGAACTTGTTGTCAGTTTTGGCTGTCATCTTCCTGGGAAAAATGATCGCTCGGCAGTGGGCAATCAGCCCCCTGCGTGGCATGATAGGAATAGTCGAATTCGCTACTGGGAACGGAAGATCGCAGGCCATGAGCTCATCTGAAGAATCACTCCGCGCGCTGGAAGAAGCGTTGCGGTTCAGCCCCGACAATATCCCGCTTCGTCGTCACCTGGCCGACTCGCTGTATGGCCTGGGCAAGTTTGAAGCGGCCATCGATCACTTTAAAGAGCTGACTCGCCAAGAGCCAGGCAACGAAGGCTGGCCGCTGCGGTTGGCCGATTGCTTTCTGCAGAACAACCAGGTCGGTGAAGCGGCCGTGGTGATCGAGCGGATCGTCCATGGTCGCGATGCATCGCCGGAAGCACATATGCTGGCGTGCCGTGTGGCGATGGCGGAAGGGGATACCTCATCGGCCGTTTACCACTACAAGACCGCGATCGATCTCGATCCGGAACTGGAAGACGACGCCTTGAGCGAACGCTTGGGTGTCGGCGTGCAGTTTGAAGAAGGAGAAGTGGTCGAAGGAAAGATTCGCATCAATTCGACCGATCCGGCCGATGATCTGACCGCCGCGGTCGAACGTCCGAAGATCAAGTTCTCGGACGTGGGCGGGATGGAAGATCTCAAGGAAGAGATCCGGATGAAAATTATTTATCCGATGCAAAACCCTGAGATCTACAAGGCCTACGGCAAAACGATCGGCGGCGGGATCATGATGTATGGGCCTCCGGGGTGTGGCAAGACGCACCTGGCTCGGGCCACCGCTGGCGAGATCGACGCCAACTTCATCAGTGTCGGCATCAACGATGTGCTCGACATGTGGATGGGCAATAGCGAACGCAACTTGCATCAGCTTTTCGAGGTTGCCCGAAACAGCAGCCCTTGCGTGATCTTCTTTGATGAAGTCGACGCACTGGGTGGTCGCCGTAGTGATATGAACGGCGGCAGTGCCCGGCAATTGATCAATCAGTTTCTGGCCGAGATGGATGGTGTCGAAAGTTCGAACGAAGGCGTGCTGATTCTTTCCGCGACGAATGCTCCCTGGCATGTCGACTCCGCCTTCCGCCGACCAGGCCGTTTCGATCGCGTGATCTTCGTTCCGCCACCTGATGCTCCCTCGCGAACCGAAATCTTGCAGGTCCTTTGTCAAAACAAGCCGACCAAAGATGTCGACTTCAGTTACCTCGCCAAGAAAGCAGACCAGTTCTCTGGGGCCGACTTGAAGGCGGTCGTCGACCTGGCGGTCGAATCGAAACTGAGCGAAGCACTGAAGACCGGCAAGCCCGTTCCGGTGACCGGCAAAGATGTACTGGCCGCGATCAAACGGCACAAGCCAACCACCAAAGAATGGTTTTCGACCGCGCGTAATTATGCCTTGTACGCGAACGACGGTGGGCTTTACGACGACATCCTGAGCTACATGAAATTGAAATGAATCGACACGTCGAACGTGGTCAGATGCTGATCGATACGCACCGTTATGCGGAAGCGAAGAAGCAGATCAGCTTGGGACTGGCCGAAGATCCGCAAGATCCGATCGCGCACATGCTGCTGGGGATTTGTCACGCCAATCTCAAAGAGTACGATGCCGCGATCGAGCATGCCGAGTTCGCCGTGCATCAGGTACCTGACTCGGCGAACACGCACGGGGTGTTGGCCGCCATCTACCTGCAAGCCGACAAGTGCAAAGATGCGAAGCTCGGCGCCGAGCAGGCACTCCGCCTCGATCCTTCGTTGATCATGGCGATGAATGTGCTGGCCTCGGTTCATGCCCATAACAAGAACTGGGCGGAAGCCCGGCGTATGGCTGAGATGGCTCTGTCGTACAAGCCAGACGATATCGAAGCGATGAACCTGCGTGCTTTGGCTTTGCGAAGCATGGGCGAGTCAGGGGCTTCGATCGACGAGTTGACTGAATCGTTGAAAGTCAACGCCGAAGATGCGACCTCGCATGCCAACCTGGGTTGGACCTATCTGCAAAATGGCAAGCTCGACAAGGCCGAGATTCATTTTCGCGAAGCACTGCGGATCAATCCGAATCTGGAATGGGCCCGCGTGGGTGCTCTCGAAACGCTGAAAGCGAAAGTACCGGTCTATCGCTGGATCCTCGGCTATTTCATGTGGATGGCGACGAAGACCCGCAGCATGCAGTGGGCGATCGTTATAGGTTTGCTGATCGGCTATCGCGTCGTCTTCCAGGCCCTGGTCAACAATCCGGCGACGGAAGGGCTCGCCTATGTTGTCATGGGGGCGTATCTGATCTTCTGCGCGACGACCTGGTTCGCTGGGCCGATTTCGGATGCCCTCGTCGTATTGCATCCGTTCGGACGACTGGCGTTGACTCGCTGGGAACGGCTGGGCGGATTCGCGGTCGGTTCCGCAATCTTGCTGACGGTTGGCTGCCTGGTTGCCAATTTCTTCATGGCGAGTCAGATTGGACTTGTCCTCGCCATGTGCATCGGGTTCACGGCGATCCCAATGGCAATGATGTTTCAGATTCGCGAGGGGACGCCACGCAAGGTCATGGCAATCACGACCGTGGTGGCCGCCGGCCTGGCGATTGGCTTCGGCGTTGGTGCCATCTATGGACTCGAGAACCTGCCGGTTGCCGTCGCCTCCCTTTGCGAACGATGCACCCAGGCATTCATCTTCGTTCCGCTGGGAACCATCGTGTTAGCGAACATGCTGAGCAGCTATCGATAGGCCTGAGCTTCTATGGAACAACACGATCGGATCCGCATGCTGGTTGGGGCAGGGCGGTATGAAGAGGCTCGCAAGCAACTGATGTTGCGGTTGGTCGACGATCCGGAAGACCTCTTCGCCCACTTGCTACTGGTCGACTGTCTGATCGAACTGAAAGACTATTCTGCAGCGGTCGAACATGCCGAAACGGCCGTCGGGTTGGCACCGGAGTTCGCCGAGACCCATGGCTGTCTGGCGTTTGCCTGTTTGATGGCCAACCGATTGGCCGATGCCGAGATGTCGGCAAAGATCGGCGTCGCCATCGATCCTGAGTCGGTCTCTTGCTGGCTTGCTCTGGGGACGTATTACTCACGCAAATCGCAGTGGCAACAAGCTCTGAATGCGGCCGATACTGTGTTGGCACTCGATCCTCAGCATCACGAAGCCCGAAACCTGAGGGCCTTCGCTATGCGTGGGCTGGGCAAGCTTGATGCCTCGCAGGAGGAACTCCGCGATACCTTACGAGAAAACCCGGAATCGGAATACTCGCACTGCAACTTCGGTTGGAACTGTTTGCATCGCGGGCAGATCGAGGAAGCGGAAGTTCATTTCCGCGAGGCGCTACGTCTCGATCCGAACTACGAAGATGCCCATCGAGGCGCATTGGAAACACTCAAGGCGAAGTCCCCCATCTATCGCCGGTTACTCGCGTTTCTGCTATGGCTCGGGACCAAGACCACCGGCATGCAGTGGATGATTATTCTCGGCATCCTCGGCGTGATGATCGCGGTCGATCGAACGGTCGAGTGGCTGCAGTTGCCGCGGGTGGCCGCCGTCCCGATCGATGCCGCTGTGATTCTTTTCGGGGCGGCGCTCGCGTTTTCGGATGCCGTGACCAATTTCATGTTGCTCTTTCATCCCTTCGGGCGTCTCGCGATGTCGCGGTGGGAGCGGTGGCAAGGGGCGATCGGTGGTCCGTTGATCTTGCTGGCGGTCGGCACGATGATCACCTCGCGGATTGTCGAAATGAAAGAGATGAGCCTGATCAACTCAGGCGTGCTAACACTTGCGCTGCCGACCCTGTTACTCTTCCAAGCCGAAACCAAGTGGGCTCGCTGGGCCATGGTCGGAGCGTTGGTTCTGGCAGTTCCGCTGACTATCGGTCGCATGATTCTTGCGTTCGGCCCTGAGGATCTTCCGCTGTTGGTGCTGCTATTCTGCCTCCCTTCGATCTTCATTTATCGTTGGTGGATCCTGATTACCTACATCACTTGTGTGGCCCTCGATAGCCTCGGAGAAGAAGGGTAGCTATGGCATTGTATCCCGTCTCTCCGGATGGCTCGCAGGCCAACTTCTACATGGACCGTGGCTTGTTTTTGCTGCAAGCGAAACGGTATGCCGATGCCCGGCAGCAGTTCGCTTTGGCTTTGGGAGAAGACCCGGATAACCCACTAGGCCATGTGCGAATGGGAGTCACGCTGTGCGAACTGAAGCAAGTTCGCGAGGCGATTCCCTACGCCCAAGAAGCGATCCGATTGGGGGCCGATAATCCGTTGGTGATGCAAAACGCCGCTTGGATTTTGCAGCGCGACGAACGGTTTGACGAAGCGGAGAAGACGGTTCGCGAAGCGATTCGGATGGCTCCGGAATATGCCGATGCCTACTCGTTGTTGGCTTCAATCTTATATCGACTGCTGCAAAAGCAGGAAGCCTTGGAGATGGCCAATAAAGCGATCGAGCTCGATCCGAGCGATGGTTACTCGCATCGGCTGAAGGGCATTATTCTGCGTGATCTTGGCTTCAAAGATGAAGCAGATAAAGCGTTGAAAGAAGCCATACGGCAAGATCCAGAGAATCCCTGGACGCATCACTTTATGGGGCTCGCCCAAGCCGACTACGGAGATTTGCAGGCAGCCGAGTATCACTTCCGTGAGTCGCTGCGCATCGATCCGAATATCGAAGACTCGCGAATGAGCCTACATCAGGCCAAAATCGCGACGACTCCGATCGGCAAGCTGCACAACTGGGGACGCGACTCAGCTGAGTTCGTGCTTGTCTTCTTCGTGCTGCTCCTGGGCGTGGGTGGTGGCATCTACGCGTCGAAAGTCGACAAAGTGATTCCAATGGCCCTGGCGCCGATCACTGGCCAATTGATTCTGGCCTCCGTGATCCGGGCAATCGTCGATCCACTTGGTGTGTGCTGGCTTTCGTTGACGAGCCAGGGAAGACAACTCTTCTCGCGTTGGGAGATTCGCAGCAGTTGGTTTCTGTTTGGGTTTCTGCTGCTTTATCTCGGCATTATGATCACGGGAATGGCCTTGGCGAGCCAGCCGATGGTGCTGGTCGCACTGCTGTTGGCGTTCGCTTACTTGCCGATCTCTGAGGTCTGCCGCACTTATAGTCCGAGGATCGCGAAGAACTGCATCATCTTCACGCTGGTCGCCATTCCGTTTGGCATTTTCTGCATCGTGCTGACGCTGACTGGTGATGAGTCAAACGACTACAACAGCTCAGCCTTCGCGTGGGCGGCCTACTTTGCCCTGACCGCGGTGCCAACCATCGTGGCAGAGGTCTATGAGGGCAAGTGAGTTTGCATCGGCCAGGCGGAAGGCTTATTCGTTTTCCAGCAAGATCGGTTCGCCGTAGATCTTTTCCTGATCGCCTTGTTCTTTCATCCAGGCATCAAGCTTTCCGCGAAGCTGGTTCAAGGTTTCGGCATGCTCAGGATCGAGAGCCAGGTTATTCTGCTCCATCGGATCGGCTTCGAGGTCGTACAACTCTTCGGCCGGACGCTGCGTGTAACGTTTCACTTTGCGGGCAGCCTCTTTGACCGTCTCCGCCTTCTTCACCCAGCTATCCCAGTAAGGGACCGGGCGTTTCTCGCGAACGACGTGCGAGCTGAACTTGAACTCTGGATGCAAGTTGCGAATGTACTTCCAGCGTTCGGTGCGGACACTGCGGGTCGGATAGACATTGTTGTTGCCATCGCCGCTATGGACCGTGAAGATCGCATCGCGATGATCGGTCTTCTCCCCTTCGAGCACTGGCAGGAACGACTTGCCATCGATCGATTCCGGAGGCGTCTGTCCGGTGGCGGCGTACAGCGTCGGCAAGATGTCGACCCACGAGACCATCGCGCCGGTTCGCTTGTCGGCGGCAATGTGGCCTGGCCAGACCGCGATCATCGGCGTGCGAATGCCGTCGTCGTATAGCGTCCACTTGCCAAACGGCCACTGGGCGCCGTGATCGCTCGTGTGCAGAAAGAGGGTGTTCTCGCCCAGCTTGGCGTAGGCTTCGTCGAAGACTTCTCCAAGTTCGCGGTCCATCGTTTTCACGGCCTGATAATAGCGGGCCCGGGCAGCACGCGTCTGAGGCGTGTGGACATGCGTCAGCGGAATCTTGATCGACTTGGGATCGATATCCTTCGCTTCCGGCCATGGCACATGCGGCCAGTTCGTACCGACGAACAGCACCAGTGGCTTGTCGCTCTCACGAGCCTTCAGCCATTTGATCGCTTCGCCAATGGCGATGTCTTCGTGATATTTGAAATGCTTCGCCAGGTCGAATCCGTACTCAGGCGTCTGGGCGTAATGCCCGACTTTGCCGAATGAAACGACTTCATATCCCAGGTCCTGGAAATAGGCTGGCAGCTTCTTGATCTCGGCCCGAGGACGCGAGTGATTCGGTTCGGCACCGTTGCGAGAAGGCATGAGGCCAGTCAGCAGAGCCGCGCGGCTGGGGGCACACGATGGCGAAGCGACGAAGGCTCGATCGAACGTCAAGCCTTGCTTGGCGATTCGCTCCATATTGGGCGTCTTCAGGTCGGTTGAACCGTAGAGCGACGAATCGGTCAGCGTATGATCGTCCGAAAGAAAGACCACGATGTTGGGCAGATCCGCGGCACGGGCCGATCCGATCAACGCGAACAAGGCCAGCACAGCCAGCGAAATACGATGCATGACTAAAACTCCGGCGACAAGGGATGAGGGGTGTTCCGGCAAGTGGCACGGAAGGTTAGTTGGCAGGCTTCACGCGATCGAACCAGGCCTGCCACTGCTTCTTCATGTTGGCCAGTCGCTCTGGCTGCTCGGAGGCGAGGTTCTTCGTTTCGGTGCGGTCCTCTGCCAGGTGATATAGTTCCCACGGACCACCTTGGCGTGGCTGAACGACTTTCCAGCCATCGGCGATCACCGCCTTGCCACCTTCATGCTCGAAGTAAAGTTGCGGGTGACCTTCGCGCGTCTGATCTTGAAAGATCGGAGCGAGCGACTTGCCTTCCACCGGCGTGATCGTGTGCGAATCGTAGGTCGTCGGATAGGAAGCCCCAGCCAATTCCAGGCAGGTCGGCATCACATCGATGACATGCCCTTGTTGATCAGTCGTCGAACCTGGCTTCGCTTTCAGACCGCTCGGCCAATGAGCAATCATCGGCGTATGGGCTCCTCCTTCAAACGACTGCGCCTTCCAATAGCGGAACGGCGTGTTCACGGCGCTGGCCCAATACGAACCGATATAGCCCCAGGTCTCTTCGCTGCCAGGATTGAAGATCCCCTCGTACTGAATCGGTTTGCCTTCGCGAGTTTCGTTCGGTCGATCGAAGCCAGGGTTCAGGTAACGTTCCGGCGAAGCACCGTTGTCCGACATTACCAGGATCAAGGTATTGTCGTAGCGGCCGGCATCCTTCAAGGCCTGAATGACTCGGCCGACACTTTGATCGACGCTGTCGACCATCGCGGCATGGACCGCCAGCAACTGAGCCATGTGTTGCTTCTCTTCGGTCGACAGGGCATTCCAGTCGGGGCCTTCGCCTTGCAGGGCAGCCTTAGGAAACGTTTGTGGATCGATCAAGCCAGCTTCGACCATGCGGTCGTAGCGGGCATCACGAAGTTGGTGCCAGCCAGCAGCGTACTTGTCTTGATACTTGGCGATGTCTTCTGGCTTGGCATGCAGCGGCCAGTGAGGAGCGGTGTGGGCGACGTACATGAAGAAAGGAGCATCCTGCTTCGACATTTCTTCGATGTATTCCACCGCTTTGTCGCCGATCGCATCGGTCATGTAGAAATCGTCCGGGACTTCTTTCACGATCTCGGTGCCGTCGACCAGCGAGAACGGATCGAAGTAATCGACCACACCCCAGATCGGACCGAAGTGCCGCTGGAAACCACGATTGATCGGATAGGTTTCCGGCGGAGCGAATTCGCGATCGAAGTTCGATTGGTGATTGAGCCAGTCGAGCTGCTTCTGTCGGCCATCGATGGGATTCGTCTGGCTGAGATGCCACTTGCCAGCCATGGCGGTCTGATAGCCGGCCTGCTGCAGGGCTTCGGCAATCGTCACGCCATTCTTGGTCAGCGATCGGCCATTACGAATGAGACCGACCTGGTGCGGATAGAGCCCCGTCAACAATGCGGCCCGCGTCGGACAACAGCGAGCACAGTTGTAAAACGAAGTGAACCGCAAGCCTTCGGCGGCCAGTTTGTCGATGTTCGGCGTGTCGATCTCGCCGCCGTAGCAGCCAAGATCCGAGAAGCCAAGATCATCGAGCATGATCAGCACGATGTTCGGTCGCTCGTCCGCGTGGGCTGCGGTCGCCAGGAACAAGGTCAGCAGAAGCGAAAGAGAAAGGCAAATGCGCATGTCGGACTTCAGGCGAAAGTTTACTTTTTACGGAGATTGCCCCAAGGCCAAGGCAACACATGAGAGGCTTCCGCCCAGCTTTGCCATTGGCCGGCCATCTTCTTTACGATTTCAGGGTGTTGGTCAGCGAGATTGTGTTGCTCGGTGCGATCGGCTTCCATGTCGTACAGCTCCCATGGCTGCGTCTTGCCTGAGCCCATCTTGCCGTATCGCACGATCTTCCATTTGCCGTCACGAACGGCACCGTTGGCTTCATGCTCCCAGAAAATCGGTGTCGGACGCTGCACGTCGTTGCCGCTGAAGGTTTCTTGCAGGCTGATCCCCGGCATCGGCGTGATGGCATTGCCGGCGACTTCCTTGGGGTATGAAGCCCCGGCGACATCGACACAGGTCGACATAATATCGATTAAGTGACTTGGCGTGTCATTCAGTTTGCCGAGCTGATCCTTCGCGACACCGGCTGGCCAGTGCACGATCAGAGGGGTCGAGATGCCTCCCTCATGGACCCAATGCTTGTACTCGCGAAACGGCGTGTTGGAAACATTCGCCCAGTCGCGACCGTAACCGATGTAGGTGTCTTCGGGGCCTGGCATCGCATCAGGACCATGACGCATCGGTCGACCTGACCGATCGAACGCAGGTATCACGGCCAACTGAAGTTCATCGGGGCCCATCGGTTTGCGATTTGGTGGAA
This sequence comes from Bremerella sp. JC817, assembly GCF_040718835.1. NCBI lineage: Bacteria > Pseudomonadati > Planctomycetota > Planctomycetia > Pirellulales > Pirellulaceae > Bremerella > Bremerella sp. JC817. The sequence goes on from NZ_JBFEFG010000264.1 coordinate 123,460, forward strand.
GCTTCTCGTCGTTGCCGCGGCCGATCCCTTCGGCACAACCGCCGTTGTCTTGCATGAAGAAGATCAGCGAGTTGTCGTAATCGTTCGAAGCCTTCAATTGATCGACAATCTTGGCCACGTTCTGGTCCATGCGATCGATCATTGCCGCGTAGACTTCCATGTTGCGGGCTTGCCACTCTTTGTGTTCGATCTTCTTCCAGTTGCCAGCCTGTTCCGACATCTGCCAGTCGGCGTCGATCAGGCCAAGCTCTTTCAAGCGAGCAAATCGCTGGGCTCGAATCTTGCCATAGCCTTTGTCGTAGACCCCGTCATACTTGGCGATGTCTTCCGGCAACGCATGCATTGGCCAGTGGGCCGCAGTGAACGCGACGTACATAAAGAACGGCTGTTCGGCCGAGCTCTCTTCGTGCTGCTTCAAGAACTGAACCGCATTGTCGCCGATCGCATCGGTGTAGTAGTACTGCTGCGGCTGGTAGTCGCTGTCGTTCACCGGCGTGATCAGTGTGTTGCCTCGGCAAAGTGCGGCCGGATCATAAAAGCTGCCAGCGCCGGTGATCGTACCATAGAACTTGTCGAAGCCACGTTGCAGCGGCCAGTTGTGCTTGGGACCATCGGGCTGAATATTGCGGCAGACGTGCCACTTGCCCACCATGTAGTTGGCATAGCCAGCAGTCTTCAGCACTTCCGGAATCGTCTGGCACTGCTGGTTCAGTTCCATGTGATAGCCAGGGAACGCCTCGGGATCGTAGCTGCCGGTGACCATGTGGCCGATTCCCGCTTGATGCGGATAGAGTCCCGTCAGCAGTGAAGCTCGGGTCGGGCAGCAGCGAGCCGTGTTATAGAACTGCGTGAAACGAAGACCAGAGTCGGCCAAAGTGTCGAGCGTTGGCGTTTTGATTTCGCCGCCATAGCAGCCAATGTCAGAATAACCCATGTCATCGGAGAGGATGACGATAATGTTCGGCGGCGTGGCGGCTTGAGCAACGGCAGTGCCAAGCAAAAGCAGCGGGATCAGCCCCAAGAGCCGAAAGGCAGGGAATCTAGGCATGGCGAGATCTCGATGAGGGGATTTTTGAGAGTGGTGGCCTTTGATTGTAGCTGAAACGAAATCAAAAAACGAACTACGAAATTTCGAGTCGCACCATCATTGTCGAATCGAACCAGAAACGAAATAATCGACGCGCAACTTTAGAAGTTTTGCGGCAATTGAAACTCTTTGCACACGAATTGAAATTGTTATGCCTCGCACTTTTGGCCCCACGATCCAGCCCGACGGAAACGTTCGCTTTACGGTCCATGCTCCGGCGTGCGAAAGTCTGACCCTTCGGCTCGAGGGAACCGACCCGCGAGAGATCGCAATGGAAGATCAGGGGGACCGCACGTTCGTTGCCGAGGCCGCGGTGCCCGCCGGAACGCGGTATTGGTTTCGCATGCCCGATGGCAACTTGCGGCCAGATCCGGCGACGGGTTTTCAGCCAGACGGAGTTCATCAGGCATCGCAGTTGATCGATCCTGCCGCATACGACTGGCAAGACGACGCCTGGAAAGGACTGCCGAAGTCCGAGATGGTGTTGTACGAACTCCATATCGGAACCTTCACCGAAGAAGGGACTTACCTGTCGGCGATTGAGAGGCTGGACGAATTGGTTGCCTTGGGCATCAACGCAATCGAACTGATGCCGGTTGCTCAGTCTGCTGGTCGTTGGAACTGGGGCTACGATGGAACCGACTTCTTCGCGCCACGCGAATCGTTCGGAACGCCAGACCAGTTGAAGCAGTTGATCGATGCAGCCCACCAGCGCGGCATCGCGATGATTCTGGACGTTGTCTACAACCATTTCGGCGCGGAAGGGAATTATCTGCATCCGTTTGGCGGCTATGTTTCGCCGCGGCATCAAACGGTGTGGGGTGATGCACCGCACTTGGATGGCGACGACTGCGAAATGATGCGGGACTACATTGTTGAAAACGTGCAGTACTGGCTCGAAGACTTTCACTTCGACGGTCTTCGTCTTGACGCGACGCACTGCATTCTGGACGAATCGCCGCGACACATCGTGGCTGAGGTCGGAGCATTGTTTGCCAGCCTGCAAGAGAAGCTGGGACGCGAGTTGCATTTGATCGCGGAAAGCAATGTGTACGATCCACAGTTGCTGACCCCGCTCGATCAGCAAGGCTATGGTTTCGATGCGATCTGGTGTGACGACTTCTTGCATGCGGTCGCGGCAGAGATTCGTCCGGACGAGCACATGTCGGACCGCCGCTATTTGCCTGGGGAAGATATCGACACCGTCTTGCGGCGCGGGTACGCCTTCCTTGGAACGTTCGAGAAGAAACGTCGCCGAATCCCGCTATCGGAAGACGCGACGTCAGCCGATTGGGAGTCGCTAATCTTTTCGATCCAGAACCACGACTTCATTGGCAACCATCCCGATGGTGGCCGACTGCACCAGGTCACCTCGCACGAAGCCCACCGTGCGTCGGCGGCGCTTATGTTGATGTTGCCGGCGATTCCGATGTTGTTCATGGGGGAAGAGTTCGCGTCAGAGAGCCCGTTCTATTTCTTCACCGACTTCGGCGATGCTCATCTGCGAGAAGCGGTCGAGCAAGGACGGCGTCGCGAATACCCGCAGCATAGCTGGGCCGACACGGTTTCGTGCTTATCGAACGAAGCCTTCGAGCGTTCGCGGATTGGCACGATCGATCAAGGGAACGCCGAAACGTTGGCCTGGTATCGCAACCTGATTGTTTTACGAAAGCAATGGAAAGCGGCCGGGCTGATGGCCGGTGCCACGTTGAGGGCGGAGTGGAACGGCCTGGCACATGCAGCGGTGATCCAATATCGAAAAGACGACGCGACAGGCTTCGCCGTTGTACGTTTAGGAGTGCCTGACGAGGTTTCCACACCAAGCAAGTTGACGATCGATGGCAGGGTGCTGCTCAGCCAGAATGCCGATTCAAGCTCCGACGAAGCGAACCAGTATCAATTGAATGCGTTTGGTGTCTTGATCGGAGAAGGGGAACTGGTATCGCTGACTCCGTAAATGTCGGCAAGAAACAAAACAAGTCCGGCAGGAGAATCCCGCCGGACTTGGCTGTGGGTCGAAGTCGACTGAGTTGTGCCTAGTAGCTGAACTCGGCCAGGGTTTCTTTCAACTGCGCGGCGAGCGATGTCATTCGCGTACCGACTTCGCCTGTCTTGGCAGCATCGGAGGCCGTGCGGCTGGCGACGTCGTCGACCTGGGCGATGTTGCGGCTGACTTCCGCACTCGCTTCGCTCGACTGATCGAGGCTGTGCGAGACCGACTGAACGCCCGAGGCGACGTTGGTCAACTGTTCCGAGATGCTTTGAGCGACGCAACGTTGCTCTTCCACCGCGGCGGCGATCGTCATCGAGATGTCGTGAACCTGTTTGACGACGTTGTCGACGTCCGAGATCGTTTCGACGGCGAGTGTGGCCGAGCTTTGGATACCGGCAATTCGCTTGCGGATGTCGTCGGTTGCTTCGGCCGTTTGACGGGCCAGAGCCTTCACTTCGGTGGCAACCACCGCAAAACCTCGACCGGCTTCCCCGGCTCGCGATGCTTCAATGGTCGCGTTCAAAGCGAGCAGGTTAGTTTGCTCGGCGATGTCTTGAATCACTTCGGTCACGCGGCCGATTTCTTCGGCGGCCTGACTCAGCAGTTGCATCTTTTCGTGGCTGCTACCAACCGTCACCGAAGCCGAGTTGGCGATCGACGACGACTGTTCGGTATTGGTCGCGATTTCGGAAATGCTGCGGGTCATTTCATCGACCGCGGTCGCAACCATGTTGAAGCTGTCGTTCATATCGTGAGTCGTACGCTGAATGTTGGTAATCGAGACCGACATTTCTTCCGCGGCGGCGGCGACCGACGAACTTCGCAGCGAAGTATCTTCGGCACCCTTCGACAAGCTGCCGGCGGTGGCGTTCAGTTCGTTCGACGAATTCACGAGCACTTCCGAGTTGGAAGCAATCCGACTGACCACATGCTGAATCTTCTCGACGAAGCGATTGAATGAGTTGGCCAGAATGCCGAACTCATCTTTGCGATCCATCACCAGTCGCTGGGTGAGGTCACCGCCGGAAGAGGCAATTCCGTCGAGCATTTGAATCGTCGTATTAAGCGGTGCGATGATCGAGCGAGCGATCAGGACGCCCAGGACCATCGTCAGCAAAATCGCGAGACCGCCAATCACCAGGAAGCTAGTCACCGAAGCGGAAGCAGTCTCGCGGACCTCTTGCGAAGTCGCGACGACGGACTCACGGCTTTCGCTCGCTTTCTGCTCGCTTTCGTTGATCAACTGCTTCTTGTTCTGAATCGCTTCCAGGGCGTCTGCAATGTCTTGCTGGAGCTGTTCTTTGGCACCGTCCAGCGGTTCGCGGAAGGCTTGAAACGCAACCAGCGACTCGGCGATCATCTTGTCCATTTGCTCGTCGTTGTATTCGTTGCCGGGTGCTGACTTGGCAACGATCTGACGGGTAATCACTTTCCACTCTTCCAGACGAGCGAGCGATTCGTCGAGGTGAGCCATTGCCTCTTGGCTGAAGATGCCATCACGCGACTGCCCAACTCGGCGATCGATCTGACCGATATTGTCCTCGTGATCCTTGACAAAACCGGCATATTCTTCCTGATTGTTATTACCGGTCTGGGACATGTTGCGGGCTTCGATTTCAGCAACCAACGCCTGGTAAGCATCGCGGTCGGCATCAAGCATCAGCACGATACTGGCCTGCATCTCTTGCATTCGCACCAGGTCTTCGTTCAGGAACGGAAGGATTTCGTCCTTCAGCAATGGTGTGACTTTTTCGTCGATCAAAACCAGAAATTGATTGTCGACGATGTCGTCGAGACTCTTCACTTGTGAAGAGAGGGCGTACCACCCGAGACCAATGAGAAGAACAAGCGACAGGCAACTGATTGCTACCAGTCCCCCGATTTTGCCCTTGGTGTTAAACATGCTGAATCTCCTGCCCCGTGGCCTTTGGAAGCCACATGTTCAGATCCTTGAAGAATGAGGGCGTCGCCACCAATGACAACGCGATTGAAGAACCCTAGGTCACATGAAGGTTCCACGGGCAGGCTGGCGGAGGGATGAGCTAGATTTGGCCCGCAATTGCGGCAACCTGCATCATTTCGACCCGAAATGCCATGCTAGAGAGTGGAGAAAGCATGTCACAGGGGGTGGCAAACTCTAGTCCTGAGATATGCAAAGATTAAGCGCCAAACTCAACGTAGCTGGAATAACAGAAAACAGGGGCCTGCGGGAATCATCATCAAAGCTCGTAAAGCGCATTAAAACTTCTAGCCCATTGTGGTGTGAAGTCGAACCAGTTGATGCCGGGGGACGGTTGAACCGGTTTATCTCGAAATTCTGAAATTATCTTCGGGGCAGATTTCAATGACACGATGGATTGTGATTGCCACGGTCGTGGTGGTGAGCTTTTGCCATACGGCAATGGCTCAGTATGAGTTCGCGGGACCAACCTATTATCCCACGCCTCTTCCACCCCCGCCGACGCCAGAAATGATCACGGCGGATCAAGCCGCGGCACTGCAAGCGCAGATCGACGAACTGAAACGAGAGTTGAATCGTTCCAAGTTCGATACGCCTGCCATGAATGTCAGTGCCCCCAGCAACGCTGCCCCAGACCTGATCGGAGACGTCGACTCGTTAATGAAATGGAGAAAGTCGGTTGAGAAGGCGGAGGCAGCCGCGGCAGCCAAAGCGGCTCTCAAGCCATCGGTCAACGTCGGCGGACGTGTCTTTATCGACTCGGCCGTCTTCGGGCAGAACGACGAGAGCATGGATCAGGTCGGTGATGCCGAAAACGCGATGAAGGTTCGCTGGGCATGGGTCGAACTGAAAGGTAACATGCTCGAAAACACCGAGTACCGCTTGTGGTTCGATCTCGCCGGTCAGGTGAGCTTGCTCGACGTTTACCTCGACTTTGGTGAACTCCCTTACATCCAGAACTTTCGCGTGGGGCACTTCTTCGAGCCGTGGGGCATGGAGCAGCTTACCCCAAACAAATATATGACCACGATGGAACGTGCCAGTCCGTTCAATCTTGGACGTAACATGGGCATCATGGCTCACTCGAATAACGACGAAGCCAACTGGACCTATGGGGTCGGTCTGTTCGTTTCCGAAGTGGGCTCCAAGCCCCCGTTCTATCAGAATGACAATGATTCCTCGGCGATCACCGGGCGAGTAACGTACTTGCCATGGTACGACGAAGCCAGCGGCGGACGTGGTCTGATCCACGTCGGTGCCGGCTACAGCTGGCGACATCTGGGCGACGGAACAGCTCAGTTCCAGAACCGACCTGACTCGGCCCTGGCTCCGATCATTGTCGACACCGGGGTGATCAATGCCGACTCTTACCAACAGTTGGAACTGGAAGCTGCTTACGCTTATGGTTCGTTCATTTTACAGTCGGAATACCATATCGCTTCGATCGACACGGATGACTTCGGTTCGGAAGCACTCAACCACTATTACATTCAAGCCAGTTACGTGCTGACTGGCGAATACCGACCCTACAACCGCAAGTCGGGTTCGTTTGCCAATCGCGTAGTTCCTTACGAGAACTTCTTCCGGGTTCGTACGGAAGACAACTATATCTGCAATGGATGGGGGGCCTGGGAACTGGCTTACCGCTTCGCTCACGACGACTTGAACAGCGACAACATCTTCGGTGGCCGCGATCATCGTCACCTGGTTGGTTTGACCTGGTATCTCAGCCCGTTCTCGCGAGCGATGTTTGAGTATGTGTACTCGAATACTGAGGACCAGGTTGCTTCAGATGGCGTGCTGCAGATCTTCCAAATGCGAATGCAGTACGACTTTTAGTCGCGACAACGCCCACTTCGCTTGTCAGGTTGAATCCGAAAGAACTACGAATATTGCCCACGAGGGAAAGAACAATGCGTACCAAGATTCTCACGCTGATGCTGGTTGCGATGCTGGCCTGTTTCTCAGGTCAGGTCCGCTCGCAAGAGCCATTTGTGATCCCGCCGATTCCCGTCCAATTGGAAAAGGCAGTGCCAGTCGCGACGAAGGTGCCTCCGGTCGAGTCGCTACCTCAAGTCGTTTATGGCGAACCATCGTGCTGTGCTCGTTGTACCCAGCAATGTGCCTGTCAGAAGCACACACGGATCGTCTGCGAAATGAAGAAGGTCAAGAAGACGGTCTTCGATTGCGAATGCGAAGACGTTTGCGGCCTGCTGCCCAGTTCGATGTTGCCAGACAGTTTGTTTGGTATCTCGCTATGGGGACATAAGAAGACGGGCTGTGGCGAAGCAGGCTGTGGTGATTGTGCCGCTGGCTGCTGCACCAAGGCTCCTGTGGCGACGCATTGCCGTACCCGGAAAGTGCTGGTCCAAAAGACCATCACGGTGGAAGTGCCGGTTTATAAATGCGTCGTTGAATTCTGCTGCGACAGCTGCGGTGGTGCGATCGACTCGGCAGGTAGCGAAAAATCGCCGGTCGCCGATGCCAAGTCGGAAGACGTGCCACACGTCGCCACGCTGCCTCGCAATCAAAGCAGCTATGGCGAATAAGATCTGCCATTCAGACTCGATAGCTCCTGCTCCCAGCTTCCTTGCCCGCCTCGTGCGGGCATGGTCGTTTCTTGCCACTAGCGGTCGCGCACAAAAACAGCCACGTTTGCAGAACAAACATGGCTGCCGTGCTTGGAGTGAGCAGTTTGCGATTAGCTTTCGCCGTAGTTCGATTCGTTCAAGAACATCGAAGGATCGTTGACGTGGCGGATGATGCTGATCGCAGGCGTCGAATAGCTAGGAGTAGAGTTGTAGACGCGATACGAGGTGCGAGGAGCGTGGTGCCCAGGGAAGCTTGCACGGCGGCCAAACAAACCAGCTTCGGCGGTCGATACGAGCGAGCTACCTAAGATCGCTACCAGGGCCAAGGATGCAAAAATACGTGTGATCATCGAAAGGGGCCTCCAATACAGAAAGGCGAACACTAGGGAGTATGAATTGGGGACGGACATTGTTGCTTCATTTCATACTAATCAGGCTCGACCGAGGTTCAATCGCGCGCGGGCATCCCTGGGAGCGGAGGATGGCCCGAGGGACTGAAATGGAAGGCGAGCCAAGATTTGGTTCGTTGAATTGCGTCACAATCGAAGAGTCTGATCAGGGAATCAAGTCGGTTCGTACTGATTGTACGGCCCAAGATCCCCCTGCGTGACGGAGCGCCTAGCCTAAAGGAACGAGGCGAAAGAGAAGCGGCGCGCTCAAAAAATTTTGAGAAAATCGCAGGGAGAGGAGTCCCTGCGAGATCTCAACAACTGAATGGGCCTAAGCCTGCGAAGGGGCGAGGTCGGTTTCGACGGATTCGATCCGCAGGATCTTGTTCAGCACGGCGCGAGCCTGATCGTACGACCGGTAGGTGCCCGGGTCGACCAGGTAACCTCGCTCTTCGCGAGCGGTGTCTTCAGGCAGTTGGCCTGGCGTGACTTGAGCGATCGTCAGAGTTCGATTTACCTCGATGATGGCAAAGCGGACCATGGTTGGACTCCTTAATTCTGAGGTTCCGATTCCACTAAATCCTAATGCCCAACGTTCATCATTCCGCCTAGAACGATGCGACATCGTCGCTGTTTCCCTACAACAATAATTCCTTCTTCGGGCAGTGTCCCAAGGCTCGAGAAGTATGTAAATGGGAAAAATTTCACGAAGTTGAAATTTGATCAGATCTAAACAAGCGTGGTCAAATCGTGATCGGTTTTGGCGCGATTCTGTATGAGCAAAGGAGACATCGCCGACAGCACTTGCCGCCTGCGGTTGGCCAAGTCTAGGTCGGAATCTGCAGCGTGAATCTGGATTTTGACGCATTCGGGGAATCAACTCGAACGTTCCCTTGGAGGCGGCGGGCAATCCGCGCGACCATTGCCAGACCGAGGCCGGTACCGGCAACGCCTTGGCGGCGAGCCATTTCAGAACGATAGAAAGGCTCGAAGATCCGCTCCTGGTCTTCCGCCCGGATCGATCCACCTTCGTTGATCACCGAGATCTCCACGTGATCTCGCTGAGGATCGCAAGTGATTTCGATGGGGCTACCAACTGGGCTGAACTTGACGGCGTTCTCGACCAAGTTATCGAGCACAACTTGCAGCAGCCCAGGCGATGTGGGGACCGACCAGCCGGCTACCGAGGGCCAATGCAGGTCGCCGGCTCGGGCATGGTTCGACCATAACACGCGATAGCTGGCAAACCATTCGCCCAGGTCGACCGATTGCCAATCGTCGGGTTGTTCCTGGTCGTCCCGAGCCAGCATCAAGAGTGCTTCGATAATGTGCTGCAGTTGAAGCGTCTGCTCGGAGAGTGTGTGAAGTGTTCGTTGATATTCCTCGGGCGAACGTGAACGGAGCAGGGCCACATCGATCTGGCCTCGCAGGGCGGTCAGCGGTGTCTTCAACTGATGAGCCGCGTCTCCAGCAAACGCTTGCTGCCGTAAGAACGATTGTTCTAGTCGATCTAGCAATCCATTAAATGCTTCGGCCATGTCGGCTAACTCGTCCCGCTGGGAAGAGACCGGCAGTCGCGACGAGAAATCATTCGGCTCGATCCGGTGGGCTTGCTTTGCGATGTCGTGGACCGGTCGCAAGGCACGGCGGCAAAAGGCCCGCCCAAGCAACGCGGCGACAATCCACATCACCAGCGGCAGCAGCGTGAATAGTACCCCGAGACGAAACATGTCGACTTCCAACTGCTTGGCAGGTCGCGCGACCGTAACCAGGATGCGTTCGAAGTCGTCTTCTTCGCGTTCCGATTCTGGCAGCGGATCGAGAGCGACAATCTCTTCCTGCAGGCAACGCCACTTGCCGATCTCAATCGGATCGTTGGCGGTCGCCATGCGGGTATGGGCCAGCGAAAGGAGGTCGGCGTCGATTTCGTGCGGGCCATGATGGTGGGTCGTTTGATCGATGACCTGACCCTTCTCGCCGACAAGCACCCAGCGAATATCTTCAGGCGCCTGATCACGCCATAGCTCGATGGCATGTTCCAGTGGTTGCCATTTGATCGAGTCTTCTTCCGCTTCGATCACGGCGGCCAGCACATGCAGCGAACCACGCAGCTGACCATCGAATCGGGCATAGATGTAGTGCTCGATGACGAGGTACATCACTGCGGATAACGTCACCAGGCAAACCGCCAAGGCCGCCAGGAAGAAGGCCGAAACTCGATCGACTAGCGTCATCTTAAGCCTCGGTTTCTTCCAGCAGGTAACCACGATTACGGCGTGTTTGAATCACACGCGGACCATGCTTTTCCAGCTTCCGACGTAGTTCTTTCACGTGCACTTCGATTGTGTTGGAATGCCCGTCGAAGTTGTCTCCCCACACGGAATCGAAGATGCGGGTTCGCGTCAGGATCTTGCCGGGGTTTTGCAGGAACAAGCATAGCAGCGAGAACTCCTTCGCCGTCAGGTCGAGGGCCGATCCGTCACGCGTTGCCTTCTGCGAGCCAAGATCGGCACGGATGTCACGGTACTCGAGCATCAGGCTCGAGTGTTGCTCCGGGCGACGAAGCAGCGCCCGGACACGTGCCAACAGTTCGGCGAACGCGAACGGTTTGACCAGGTAATCATCCGCGCCCGCGTCAAGCCCTTCGACCCGCTGGGTGACCGCATCGCGGGCGGTGAGGAACAGCACCGGCGTTGTGCGATTGATCGCACGGAAGCTTCGCAGTACATCAATCCCATCCAGCCCGGGCAACCACCAGTCTAAGAGAATCAGGTCGTAGGATGTGGTTTGCAGCAAATCCCAGGCGGCTTGTCCATCGGCGGCACGTTCGACCCAATAGCCTTCTTCCCCTAATCCGCGCAGTAAAAAATCGGCGATGGGGGCTTCGTCTTCCACGATCAGAATGCGGCTACTCACAAATGGCCTGCGTTAGGGTTGGATCTGTTTGGGTTTGGGGCACGAAGACCACTCTAGAGATTCTAGCAGCCAGTCTGCTGGCAGAAGGATTGAAGATAAATTCGGCTTCATGTTCGACTGATTTCCGCGGCAATTTCGTGTCGATATTGGACGACGAAGCCTAAAATGAAGTGGAACTTATCTTCGCCTCATCTGTATCTTATCCAACCAGCGTAGAAAGAAACGGATCAAACCCCATGACCGTTTTATGTCGCTTCGCGCTTCAAGGATTCTGTGATGACACGCACAAACTCACACTCCCTGACTTTGGGACCTGAGCACCCCAACGCGGTCCTGACCGGCGAGCCCCACGGTTTGGATCTCATCGGTCGCACTCCTTCCGCTGCCGCGGACTGGAGCAAGCAGCATTCATTGCAGCACTCGGAAGAAGAGTTGCTGGCAGTCCATGTTGTCTATGGCCAGGCCAACTGGACGGTGGTGCTGTACCGATCGGCGAAAGAACTGACCGATCGATGGAATGAACTCGATCGCCGAGAAGCCCATTCAGGCCAGGGAGTCGTGTTTGGACTTTCGACCGAATTCCAGGGCCACTTGCCGGCGCTCATTCGCCGCGATTCGTTCGGGCGGCTTCTGTTGCTGAACTATCTGCCGGGATGTCCCGGGACGGTTCGGCGATTCCTGCCAGATGACTTGCCTGCGGAAGATTTGGGCTGGAGCGAGATACGTGTTGTCAAAAGCTTCGAGTCGCTTTGCGAGGCCTCCGGCGAGGAGCAGTCGTGGTTGATCTTCTGGCCGTATGACCTGGTCACCGATCAGATTCGCGACTACGCCACTCCACGCCGAATGATGTAGGCCACTTAGCCGAGGCCAAGCACCTTCAGTTCTGCTCGGCCTTCGTTCATGTCGATCCGTTCCGGACGACCTTTGTGTCGATAGATCATCTTGGTGTGGTCGACACCCAGCACACGCATGATGGTCGCGTGCAGATCGTGGACGTGCAGTGGATTCTCGACCGCCTTCAGGCCCAATTCGTCGGTCGACCCAATCGTGCGGCCGCCTGGGATTGCACCACCAGCCATCCACATGGTGAAACCGGTCGGGTTGTGATCTCGGCCGGTTCCTTTTTCGGACATCGGAGTTCGCCCGAACTCGCCACCCCAGATCACCAGCGTTTCGTCCCACAGGCCGCGACGCTTCAGGTCTTTCAGCAGGCCAGCGATGGGCTTATCGACTTCTTTGCACAGCCTGCCATGATTACCTTCGATGTTGCTGTGAGCGTCCCAGCCGCTGCCGGCACCGCTGTAAAGTTGAACGAAGCGAACGCCATTCTCGACCAGCCGACGTGCCAACAGACAGTTGCTGCCGAAGACATTCGTTTCTTTTTGATCCAAGCCATAAAGCTGCTTGGTCTCTTCGGTCTCGGTCGATAGATCGACGATCTCGGGAGCGGCCGACTGCATCCGAAACGCCAGTTCGTACGCCTTGATGCGGGCTTCGAGTTCCGAAACGTCGCTCCGCTGCTCGGCGTGGTTGCGGTCGAACTGCCCCAGCAGGTCGAGCTTGGCACGCTGACGTTTGTCGGAGATATGGCTGGGTGGATTCAAGTTCAGAATCGGATCGGCACCTGACTTGAACTGAACGCCCTGGTAAGCTGCCGGCATGAAACCGCTACCCCAGTTACGGGGGCCATTCACGACTTGTCCCTTGCCATCGGTTAGAACGACAAAGGCGGGCATGTCCTGGTTTTCCGTTCCCAGCCCATAGGTCGCCCAGGCACCCAGCGATGGCCGGCCACCGATCACGTGACCGGTGTTCATCTGACAAACGCCAGAGGAATGATTGATCCCGTCCGAAACGCACGAGCGAATCACGCACAGGTCGTCGGCACAGGTCGCGATCTCGGGGAACCAGTCCGATACCCACAGCCCACTTTCGCCATGCTGCTTCCACTTACGAGGGCACCGCATCAAAGGAGCGTCGTTCTCGCCCATGGCTAGAATCACCTTGCCGAAGCTTTCGGGCAGCTTTTGGCCGGCCAGTTCGTTCAGCAGGGGCTTGGGATCGAACAGGTCAATATGGCTCGGGCCACCTTCCATGAACAAGAAGATGACGTTCTTCACCTTCGACGGGAAGTGCGTTGCCTTGGGGGCACGGGGATCGACCGGAGCCGCCGACGCTTCGCCTCCCATCAACGCTGCCAGAGCCATAGCTCCAAATCCCCCGCCAGATTTGGCGAGGAATTCGCGACGCGAAGTGGGGACTTCGATGTGAGGTCGATTGGTCATGATAGGGCTCCCTTCGGAGTTGGGTGAGGTAGGCAATCAGGGGCGGCGACGACTTAGTCCATGAACTGGAACTCACTCGAGTTCAGTAGCACGTGACAGAAGTCGCTCAAAGCGGTCAGCTCCGGTGTGAGGCCGTGCCGCTCGTTGCTGGTGTTCAGTTCTAGTTCGTTCTGGTCTCGTTCCATGTCGGCCAACGGGCCGCGAGGATCGGAGCGAACGAATCGCCACATACCGACCGTGTCGTCGGTCACCAGGCTGTTCGGATTGTTGATCATGATCTGTGAATCGTCAGAGATCGCTTCTCGAGAAAGTCGAACTTCGTCGATCAAGCCATCCCAGTTGTGAGAACTCTTCGAGTCCCGGCCACCCACGCAGAAGCGAAGCGACTGGGTCCCGCAATCGCCGACGATCGAAGTCTTCACGACGGCCGTTTCGAGTTCCGATTCGTCGTATGACATGTCACGGGCAAAGAAGGTCACGGTTCCCTCGTCGAAGTTCACCGAGGCTGCCACGTAGTAAGGCTTGTCGGCGGGAATACGAATGTTGGAAGGCACGACTTCGTACTTCACGTTGCCGCCCTTGTCTTTGCCGATCAACTGAATGATCAAGTTGCGGGGACGATAGGCTGACTTCTCGCTGGTGATGCCGAAATTCCAGCCTGGCGTCGAGTTCGACCCGTTCCAGTGCGAGGCGATGGTACGAACCGATGCATCTTTAAAGAGAGTCCGATTGAACACGATCGCTTCGATCGAGAAGTTATGCGATGGCAAAGCGTTCGTGTCAGGCAGGGTCAATGTCTGATGCCCGATGGAATCGTTGATGTTGAAGGCGGTGTTCCATCGCTGCATCTGAGGTTCGTCCAGCAGCGCGGTCGAAGGGATGTCGCCCGCGTTGGCCTTGTTCAACTCGCGGTTGTAGGCGACTTGCTGCTCGATATAGGTCAGTGCCAATTCCACTTCTTCTGGCTGAGCAGGACGTCCGTAGCATTCTTCAATGCTCTCGCGAACGATCGCGGCGAAGTCGGTGCCATGCTCGCGGTAAAGCCGCTTGGCCATCGCTTCGGAACGCTTCAGCGTCCAGTCACCGTTGATCATCAGCAGCGACTGGGTGGCGGTAGTGGTCGCATTACGCTGAGCCACACTGGCGAAACCATTGGGCGAGTCAAAGCTTTCGAGCAGGGCATCCGGCGAGTTACGCATCTTCTTGGTGAAGACGGTCCGAACCGGGCTGTTGCTGGACGAGGCAGGGCCTTCGGTCTTTTCGGAAAGCTCGCCGCTGACCGCCAGCATCGCGTCGCGAATCTGTTCCGCTTCCAGTCGACGCGAAGGAAACTTCCATAGTAGCCGATTCTTCGGGTCGACCATCTTGGCCGTTTCCGGCATGTCGACCAGCGAGGTCTGCTGATAGGTTGCCGAAAGCAGGATGGCCCGATGGATAGGCTTCATCCGCCAGTTATTCTGGATAAACTCGCCGGTGAGCCAGTCGAGCAATTCCGGGTGGGATGGTGGCTCGCCCAGGCGACCGAAGTCGCTCGAGTTGCCGGAAAGGCCCACACCAAAGTGATACTGCCAGATGCGATTCACAATCACGCGTGGCGAAAGTGGGTTGTCGTCACGCGAGAGCCACTTGGCCAACGCCGCACGGCGACCGCTGCTGTGTGAGTTCTCGATCGACGAAGGATCGATTTCGGCGTTATCGGCGTCGAGAATCGTCAGGAAGCCCGGCTTGATTTCTCGCTTCGTCTTGTCGTCTGGATTGATTGTCGGCGGGATCGTACCGCGAGCATCGACAGCAACATTGGCAACTGGCAAGGCCTTCGGCTTCTGCCCGAGCACGTCTTGAAGCTTCTTCTTCAGATCTTCCCAGTTTTGTTTCTGGTCCTTCGGAATGTAGTTGGTCAGGCGATCATGCTCGAAGCCGACTTGTTCCTCGACGAGGTAGAAGATCTGGTTCTCGTAGGTCGTCCGTTCGTCGGCAGGCTTCCAGTACATTTCCTGGACTTCTTCCGGGAACATCTCGACCGCCTTGCGGCGAGCTTTCTCGCGAGGCTTCTCTTCGATCTCGGCAATCTTGCTGATCAGTTCCGCATGCTTCGTTTCCCACTTCGCGAGATCTTCCGCATACTTCTTCTGTTCTTCCGCGGTCGCGATTGGCTGATCGTTCTTCCAGACCATCGGTTTGAAGAACGCTTGCAGGCGGTAATAGTCGTCATGCAGGATCGGATCAAACTTGTGGTTGTGGCAATGGGCACAGGCGATCCCCATCCCCATGAATACGTCCCCCACGGTGTCGGTCAGTTCGTCCAGGATCAGTACCTGTTGGCCTTCCGCGTCGCGGCTGTTGTATTCGTAGACGCCACCTCGCAGGAAGTATGTCGCGATCATCGCATCCGGATCGTGCGGAGCGATTTCATCGCCGGCCAGTTGTTCACTCATGAACTGGTTGTAAGGTTTGTCTTCATTCAGACTGCGGATCACGTAGTCGCGATACCGCCACGCCAACGGACGATAGGCATCCTGGCGATAGCCATCGGAATCGGCGTAACGCACGACATCGAGCCAATGCGTTGCCCAGCGTTGCCCGTAGCGAGGATCCTCCAGCACGCGGTCAACCAGTTCCTGGTAGGCGGTCGGGCTTTTGTCGGCGACAAACGCTTCCACTTCTTCGGTCGTTGGGGGAACGCCCAGCATGTCGAAGTAAACGCGACGGATCAATTCGCGGCGGGAAGCAGCAGGGGCGGGGGCGAGCTTCTGGTCTTTCAGCTTGGCCAGCACGAAGTTGTCGATTGGGTTTTCGACATGATCGTCTTTGCCGACCTTAGGAATCTTCGGATGCGACAGCGGCTGGAAAGCCCACCACGAAAGATCTTCCTTGGTGAACGGTCCGTCTTCTTCACGCTGCTCGCCAGCATGCTCTGGCCAATACGCTCCGTTCTTCACCCAGGCTTCCAGGATCGCGATGTCTTTGTCGGGCAGTTGCCCGGACGGAGGCATCTCGTAGCTTTCGTACTTCACGGCCGCGATCAAGTCGCTTTCCTCAGGCTTGCCTGGGACCACAATTGGACCGGCGCTGCCACCCTTCATGAAATGGTTCTTGCGATCCATCCGAAGGTCCGACTTCTGCTCTTTCGGGCCATGGCAGCCGAAGCAGTGTTGAGCCAGCAGTGGACGCACTTTCGTCTCGAAGAAGTGCGCGTTCTCTTTCTCGTCGGCATGGAGCGGCAGGACCAGGATGCTGGTTACCAGCACCATGGCGAGCGACATTGTGAGTCGGAGGGGACGTGGCATGATTTACTCTTCCGTTGAGGTGGGCTCTTGGGTTGAGGCTGGTGGGGTTACAGGAGGGAATCCACCAATGAAGACAGGATCGATAAGGTTATCGTCGTCCATCGCATCCTGGATGAACAACTCCTGGACTTCGGCACCTTCCGGGTAGCCGAGGTCGGAAAGATCGATGCCGGTAGCAATCACCTTCGCCGGCACCGCGTGCGCGACACCGTTGTTGTGATGGGCTCGGCAAAGTTCTTCGATACTGCGGATACGTCGGTCGAAGCCATAGAGGCGGAAGTTGCAAAGTGCGTGGGCACCTCGGTCCGCCAATGAGATATCGTAGTTGGCAATCGTGACGGTCTTCAGACCAGTCTCGAAATGCAGCGGCGAAACATGGAAAGGATCGCCTTGTTCTGGGTGATGCACGACCTGAAGGTCGAAGAAGACGATGTCTGGGCCAGGGCCGTTCACGACGGGTTGCTCGAATCGAATCGCCAGGCCAGGCGTTCGCGCGTCGAGGTCTTCGCTCGTGATGTCCGGATCGGTGGTCAGTGGAATCGCATTGCCGCCTGGGTTCAGCAGGCCAGTGCAGAGCGAGCGATCGCGATCGAGGTATTCGACTCGCCGACGGGAGTCATCCCCTTGCTTCATGTCGATGCTGACCAGCGGCGTGGTCATGTTGTTGGTGTTGGTCCCGACTTTGAAATGAATCAAATCAAACCCAACAAGCTGATCGACATTGTAGGTGAACGACTTGCCGCCACGCTGGACGGTGACGCTTTGCAGTTGATTGGGATCGTCGGCATTCTTGGGCGTTGCCTCGAACGAGACGATGCGGTCAGGCAAGGTCGCGCGATAGGTTTCACCGAAGCGGGCGGCATCGGTCGACGCGATTTCCCCCAAGGCGTTGATGGCACGGGCCTGACCAGCTTCCAGCAGCAAGCCGGTCGAGGTCGACTTTTCGTCCTGGCCAACCGGGAAGACTTCCGCGGCACCTTCGATCACTTCGACATCGGCTTCACCTGATTCCTTCACATTGATCGAGAAACGGGTTCCTTTGTCGACGACTTCGGCCTGAGGCGTCAGCACGCGGAAGCCTTCCGCTCCCTCGGGAGCGTAGACCGAGCAGTTACCGACCTTCAGCAAGACCTGTTCGGCCGATTGGATCGAGAAGACGGCCGGTGCCTGGACGATCATCTCGGCACCGGTGCTGCTACGCATCTGCACGCTCCCTTCGACCAGGGCATAGTCGTGATCGAGCTGCATCGAGTCGCCAGGAGCGAATGCCTGGGGTTCGTCGAAGAAGCGAGTCCGTGCCAACTGAACGATCTGCATCGCAGGCGTCGGCTGTGGGGCAGCCGGATCATTCGCGAGGGCAGGGGAAGTCGTTTCTGGCAGCGGATCGATTTTCGCGACGTCGCGATCCTGCATCAGCCACGCGGTCAAAGGAATCGCAATTAAGCCAACCAGTGTCAACGCGATCAATGGCCAGGCAATGCTGGCTGGGGATGGGGTGTTGTTCGCGGACAGTGGTGTCGAGCGGGTCGGGAATGGTTTGCCAGCTTCTTCTTCGGCTAACTTCGCCAGGCCATATTCCAGGTCGACGAGCAAGAAATATTGCTCTCGAACGGCAGAGCTTTCCAGAAGCAACTGTTCGAGTTCGGCATGGTCGGCCGAAGTCAGCGTACCTTGCACACTGTGATGCACCAGTTCGATCAGACGTTGGTTGATGTCGCGATTCATGCGTCCTCTCCTGTGGCGGCGAGTCGCATCTGGACACATTGGGCCAGCTTGCGGCGAATGGTTGCCAACTGATTGTAAAGGGTCTGGGCCGAACGACCTGAGGCGGCGGCCAACTCGGCGGTGGTCATCGCACCGCTATAGGCTTTCCAGACTAACTGCTGTTGATGCTCGGTCAGCTTCTTCACGCATTGTCGCAGCGCAGCCAGGTGATCGGCACCTTTGGAAAGATCTTCTTGCCGCTTTTCCGCCAACAAATCGAGTAACGATTCGCTGAACTGAAGCCGGTCGCGTTGGGTAGTGCGAAGGAAGTTTTTCACTTCGTAAAATGCCACCCCGCAGGCCCACGATAAGAAATCTCGTTGTTGATCGAATGTATCGAACTTCTTCCACAGCAAAATGCTGCACCGCTGAAACACATCGTCCGCATCGGCATGGTGGGGCAGCAGCGAATAAATGTACGCGTGCAGCCGATCGCAGTCCGCCGAGAAATAGGCGAGGAAGTCCGCATATCGCTCGTCTTGAGCGACATCTTCCAGAGGAGTGCGTTCTGATGGTTCGTGCGGCATGTTTGGGCGGGGAATCGTGGGAAGGAAAAGGCCGGCAAAGCGGAAGTCTTCACCGGCTCTCTACTTAAGATCGTACGCTGGGACCTCAGTTTACTACGGGATTCTCCTCGAAAATGTGGGAAAAAGGGGGCAGCCTAGCGCCTTGCCGTCAGGCTGCCCCGCGAAGGCCGTTATCGGGCCTCCAACCGAATTACGAAGTCGTTCTCCCCCGGGCCCACGTTGAACTTGAGTCCGGACGTTTCGTAATTGCGGTATTTCGTAGGAAATGACTTGGTCTTCATGGGACGCTGGCCATCTCCGATCGCAGGCAAGAATAAGAGGGCTTCATGCTCGCCAAGAATGGCGCCGTCCCCCTCTTCGAAGGTTGTCAATTGAAAGCTTCCGTCCGACTGGATCTGGCCAAAGGCTTTCACCTCTTCGCCTTTGTCCGAGACGGTGCGGAACTTAATGACGCCAGTGTCGGCGGGGGAGCCATCGGAAAGCAATACTTTGCCGGTAACAGGCTGGATTTCACTGCTACTCCCGCAGCCAAGCGTCAGGATGCCAGCGGAGAGCAGTAGCAATTTGAAAAGTGTGGGGTTTCGCATCGCTGAGAACTCTTACGTGGAATGTGAGAATTAGAACGAGACGTCGATGACCTGACCATCTTCACGATTGGCCAGTCGGCCAAGATTCGTTTCGTCGATGTTCACTTGGATCGATTGAACGCTCGCGTCTCCCATCACAAAGTTCACGATGCCTGGGTGGAAGCTACCAAATACAAGGTGCTCGACCCCGCCCACGTTGTCGCGTTTGTGCTGGGCCAAGGGATAGTCGGTCCCAGCCGCACGCATCGTGGTATAGGCCCAGCCACTGAGAATCGGACCATCGTGCCCGGTGTTTTCGTTACGCAGCTTGTCGTTATGAATGTGGCGTTCACCGATCATGATGGTGTTCGACAAGCCATCGGTGACCGAGGCGAAGTTGGTCTGCGTTTCGTAGGCATTTTGATCACCCTTCGCTACGACGATCATCCCTTTCTCGCGGCCGACCTGGCGGATGATCGAGTTGTCGCCGCTGGGACCGCAGACGCTGGCGTAGTCCCAGACCGCGCCATTGTCGACGTTGATGGCTTGGACTTCGGTGGTCTGGTCGCCAGGGGAATGGCGGCTGGGGCAAACATAGCCTGAGATGCTGGCCTGTTGAACGACGGTGGTCTGGTCTTTGTAGCGGACCTTCAAGTCGATTTGATCGTACAGGCTCGTTTGTTCCATGAACGGCAGAATGACCGCGGACCAGCCAAGGTATTCGTACTTGATACGAGATGGTGGCAACTCGCCGAACGTATCGTGGAAGTTATGGACGGCGAGACCGATTTGTTTCAGGTTGTTGGTGCATTGCGAACGGCGAGCCGCTTCGCGAGCCTGTTGCACGGCCGGCAAGAGCAGAGCAATCAATACACCAATGATGGCAATCACAACAAGAAGTTCGACGAGCGTGAAGCCGCGACGGGCGATCTGAGCAGATCGAGATACCATAGGGCGATTCCTGACTGAATGAGACAACAACGAATAACGCGCGGAGGAGAGGCAAGGCCGACTGCGGCAAGAAGGTCGAGGGAGGGCTTTCATGGTGCAGAGCAGCACGATGAAGCGCTGGTAACCTTCATGCGGGGTTAGGGTTACGAAAAGGTATGGGAGGCGCGGATGGGAGATATCGGCGCTATCCTAGGAAAGATCGTACGCCCGAGATGCTGTTTACTATCAAATTGAAAAGAAATCACAGAAAAAACATCACAGGTGGCAATGTGATGTGGTAAACAGCCCCGCAAATTGGCTAGAGACCCGCTTAGAGTTCGCTCAGGGCCCGTTATTTCTTTTTCGAGCGTTTGATGTAGGGACGAAATTCCCAGCGGTTTTCCCATTCGCTCAGGTAAGGTTCGTAACGAGGATCTTCTGTCCACGAGTGAGGCTCAGGGTCGGCCTCGTTAAGTCTACCTTCGGCGTAGTCTTTTCCCGCGAAGCTTGCTTCCACGGCTTCGTTCCACGCTTTGTAGCCTGCTTTCAGCTTGGCAAGCATCTCAGGCTTCTCGCGGGCGAGATTCGTCTCTTCATGGGGATCGGACTTCAAGTGGTAAAGCTCGAAGGCGGCTCCTTGATCTCGTTTCGTGGTGACCAGCTTCCAGTCGTTGTCGACCCAGGCCGCTTGCTTCTGGAATCGAAACGGAATCGGTCGCACGCGCGACCCGACTTCCTCATTCAGAAGTGGCTTCAAGCTGACACCGTCCAAAGGCTGCACAAAGACATCTTCCGGCAACGCCAGAATATCGGCGACCGTCGGAAACAGATCCATCGTGCACGCAGGATATTCGGTGATACGAGGCTGAATGACCGAAGGCCATTCGATGATGGCCGGAACACGCAAGCCACCTTCATAAACGGTTCCCTTGTTGCCACGCAGTCCACCGACCGTGTCAGGTTCGATGCGTGGCAAGCCGCCGTTGTCGCTGCAAAAGACAAGCAGCGTATTGTGGGCGATCTCCAGTTCGCGCAGGGCAGACCGAAGCGTGCCGATGCTGCGGTCCATCGCGGCGAGTTCGCCATAGTGGTTCTCGGAGTCGACCTTCAAGTTACCGAACGGAACTTTGTCGTCGTCCAGTGCTTTGAAAGGACTGTGCGGCGTGCCATACCAGATAACCGTGAACATCGGCTCGCCACCATCTTTGTGCTTCTTCAAGAACTCAATCGCCTCGGCCACGATGATGTCGGACGAATCTCCCTTCTTCTGCTCAAACTCGCCATTACGGCTCATCAGTGGATCGAGATCGAAGAAGTTGGTGACCGAAAGCCATTCGTCAAAACCGAAGTGACCTGGGCTGTAAGGATCGTCTTTCAAGATCGGAGCCCCTGGGCCGCGCAGGCCATCTAGGTGCCACTTACCGAAGTGACCAGTGACGTAACCGGCGTCTTTCAACGCTTGAGCAATTGTCTTTTCCTGATGCCGCAATGCGTAGCCATGCGAAAGCACACCACAGCGGTCGGGCGATCGACCGGTCAGGACGCTGGCTCGGGTCGGCGAGCAAACGCAGCAGCCTGCATAGAAGCGTTCGAATCGCAAACCGTTGTTCGCCATCGAATCGAGATTCGGGGTCTTCAAAACGGGATGATTGCGATAGCCTGTTTGTCCCCAGCCCATGTCGTCGGCCATCACGAAGATGACATTCGGCCGTGGCGGATCTTTGGCCGATGCCTCGAAGCTTAAGCAAGAGAGCAGGGCAATAGCAGCAAAGCTTAAGATCGCGAAACGAATCATGGTGTGGTTCTCAGGCAGGGAGGGATATTCGATTAACGGACCTGACCGCGACTGCGGATCTGTTTCAGTTTCTGGCTCAGCTTTTCCACGAGCTGTGGCTTCTCGCTGTAGAGATTATGCTTTTGAGCCGGATCGATTTCCAGATCGTAAAGTTCGCCAGGTTGCTGATCCTCGGTATAGCCTTTCTCCTGATCGAACCAGGCAGGAACGCGATTATGCGAGCCGCTTTCGGCTTGGATCAGCAGCCAGTTACCATCCCGAATGGCATATGCTTTGGCAAAGGTGTTGTGGACAATCGTCGTGCGTCGGCCGCCTTCATTGGTCGTCCAATTGGCCTGTTGGTTGTAGCTGTCGTGGGCGGCGTCGGCCGGAAGGTCTGCTTCGACAATCGCGGCGAGCGTTCCCATGATGTCGACCTGGCTGGTGAGCGAATCGTTGACGCTGCCAGGCTTCACGTGGCCTGGCCAACGGACCAGAAACGGAACGTGGTGGCCACCTTCGTAAAGGTCACGCTTCACACCACGAAATGGTGCCGAGCTCCAGTGGCCGAAGTTTTCGAGCCGGGCATAGGCATAGTTTTCCGCACCGTTATCGGCGGTGAACAGGACAAGCGTGTTGTCCTCGAAGCCGTTGTCTTTCAAGGCCTGAAGAATCTTGCCTGCCATGGCGTCGGTCATGTTAACGAAGTCCCCAAAGGGACCGGCCTCCGACTTGCCGGCAAACTCGGGCGTGGGAACGATCGGCGAGTGAGGCGAATTGAACGGAACGTACAAAAAGAACGGCTGCTGCTCACCTTTCTGCTCGGCGATCCATTCGACCGCCTTATCCGCGAGCCGAGGGACGACGCCCCAGAAGTCCCAGTCGGCAACTGCCGGTCCGCGTCGAGCATTCCACTTTCCCTCGGGCGTCTTCGGGGTTTCCGTCAGCATGACGGTCGGTGGCTCGATAACACGATCGTTCTCGATCCAGGCATACGGCGGAAAGTTCGGGACGTCGTCGCCGAAGTAATAGTCGAAGCCATGCGACGTCGGTCCGCCGGAGACTGATCGATTCCAATCGAACGCTTCCGGCGGAATCACCAGGTTGCCGCGATCCTGCTTCACGTTGGCATCGGGACGAAGGATCTCGCTCCAATTCCATCCCAAGTGCCACTTGCCAATGCAGGCCGTACGATAGCCTTGGGCCTTCAGCATCTCCGGCAGCGTGAACTCTTCATCAGCAATCACCGGGGGACCGAACGCGTAAACGATGTCGTGGAACTTTCGCCAGTGATAACGACCGGTCAGCAGGGCATAGCGGCTGGGTGTGCAGATACCGGACGAACTATGCGCGTCGGTGAATCGCATCCCTTCGCTGGCGAGGCGATCGAGGTTGGGTGTGGGGATCTTCGAGTCGGGGTTGTTGGCATGCAGGTCCCCATAGCCCATGTCATCGGCATACAAGATGACGATGTTCGGGCGATCAGCGGCCTGACCGACGCTGGGGAACGCGGCCAGGACCATAGCTAACAAGATCCAACGCATCGCATTACTCCCCGACAAAGCGAACCACGGTGTAATAGGCCCCCAGTTCGCCACCATCCTTCAAAAGGAATAACGGCGACAACTGGTGCGAGCCTGCCGTCAGGCGAGTTTCAAAGGTCACTTCGGTAGCGTCGGCAGGAACCTCTTTCTCGTCGAGGTCTTTGCCATTGATCCGCAGAACGGCCGAGGTGACGTCGATGGCTTTACCAGGGACGGTTCGCATCGCTTTGTTCGCCCCAGGGACATCTTCCCCTGGTGGCAGTGAGGCGACGATCGGATGGTTCGCTTCAACAGGCCAGCGGCGAACGCTCACTTCGTAGTTGCCATCGCGAATCACTTTCACCGCCCAGTGTCCTTCATGCAGGACTGGCTTCTTCTTCGGATTGTTTCCATTGCCGGAGCGAATGTGAGCCTGGGCCCATGGCGGATAGCTCGACTGAATCCAGTCGTGCGCGGTTAGCGAGGCCTCAGGGGCGGAGGGATGGCCGAGGTAGATTTCGGTCGTCTTGGCGAACGTCGGTTCGAGTTCGGCCCACCATTGATCGTAGAACTTCCGCATCGCAGCGACTTGTTCAGGATGCTGGGCAGCGACGTTGTTCTTCTGGCCAGGATCTTGCTGAATGTCGTACAGCTCCTTGCCGTTGATCAATCGCCACTGCTGCGACATCACCGCGGTTTGCTTCCACTTGATCGGATCACGTACACGCTGCGAGTCAGTCACCAGGAAGCGATCTTTCCAGTCGACATCAGTGCCTGGTTTCAGCAGGGAAGCGATCGAGATGCCGTCGAACTGATAGTCTTTGGGACCTTGGCCGCCAACCATTTCGAGCAAGGTCGGAGCGACGTCGATCGCATGGGTCAGGTGGTCGTCTACATGTTTCACGTTCATGCCGGCCTCTGGCCAATAGCACATGAAAGGAACGCGGTGTCCGCCTTCGTATTCGCTTCCTTTCTTGCCACGCATGCCGGCGTTGAAGGCTTTGCCTGGAGCGGCCGTGCCATTGTCGGTGGTGTAGATGAAAATCGTATTGTTGGCGATCCCCAGGTCTTCCAGCAGCTGGCGAGTTTGCCCAACGTTGTCGTCGATGTTCGTGATCATGCCATAGAAAGCGGCCATCGGCTTGGGCTCGTCCGGATACATGTCCATGTACTTCTGCGGACAGTGCAGCGGACCATGCGGCGCGTTCGTGGCGATGTAGGCAAAGAAGGGTTTGCCTTGTTCCGCATTAGTTTTGATGAACTGATTCGCTTGATTAAAGAAGACGTCGGTGCAATAGCCATCTGCTGCTTCGATTTCGCCATTGTGGAAGTAATGTCCATCGAAGTAGGCATTGTCCCACAGGTCAGGCGTTTGGCCGACGCCTCCGCCGCCATGACGATAGACTTCGTCGTAGCCGCGATCTTCAGGTCGATAAGGATAGTTGTCTCCCAGATGCCACTTGCCGAACATGCCGGTTGTGTAGCCGTTCGCTTTGAGCAGTTGCCCCAAGGTGGCCTCGTCGGCGCGAAGCATCGAACGTCCCATGATCGTATGCCAGGCACCAGCTCGATCGGTCCAGTGGCCTGACTGCAATGCGGCCCGTGTCGGCGAACAGGTCGGAGCGACATGATAGTTCGACAACTGCGACGACTGCGATGCCAGCCGGTCGAGGTTCGGCGTTTGGATCACCTGGTTGCCATGACATGCCAGATCGCCGTAGCCCTGGTCGTCGGTGATTAGCAGGACAATATTCGGCTTCGCGGCGAAGCCAGTCGAGACGCATAGCGCCATCAAAACAAGCGACGCCAGCGCGAGGGTAGTTTTCATCAGGAGGGATCTCCAGCAGAGGAGGTTGTTGGCTATTTCTTGCGTTGTTTCTGAAGCTGCGACCATTCGATCACGCCGGCACTGTCGGCCCACTGCTTCCAGGCCTGGGCAAGTTCCTTGGTCTTTTCAGGCTGCTCTTTGGCCAGGTTGTTCGTCTCGGTGCGATCGTGCTTCAGGTCGTAAAGCTGCCATGCACCACTTTTGATTCGGACCGCTTTCCAGTCGCCGCGTCGGATCGCCTTGTTGCCTTCATGTTCCCAGAAGAGGTCACGTGAAGCGACTTCCTGCGGACCACGGAACTGCTGGGCGAAGCTTTGCCCTGGGGTAGGGATCACTTCCTTGCCATCGTGCGTCGTGGGATAGGTTGCCCCGGCCACTTCGACAAGCGTTGGCATGACATCGATCACATGCCCAGGGGCATCGACCAGTCGACCTTCACCACCTGAAAGCTGAATCCCCTTCGGCCAGTGAGCGATCAATGGCGTCGAGATGCCACCTTCACGCGTGTCGATCTTGAACTTGCGGAACGGTGTGTCGTTGGCGTTCGCCCATTCCAGCCCAACACTGGCATACGACAGGCCTGTGCCGATCGGGGCACCTGCTTTGCCGCGGCTAAACCCACCAGGACCACCTTCGGCCGAACAGCCATTGTCGGAAAGGAAGAGGAATAACGTGTTCTCGAATTGCCCCAGTTCTTTCAGCTTGGCCACCAATCGGCCCACGTTCTGATCGATGCACTGAACCTG
The DNA here is from genome assembly GCF_040718835.1 of Bremerella sp. JC817. Lineage (NCBI taxonomy): Bacteria > Pseudomonadati > Planctomycetota > Planctomycetia > Pirellulales > Pirellulaceae > Bremerella > Bremerella sp. JC817. The sequence continues at coordinate 149,626 of NZ_JBFEFG010000264.1, forward strand.
GGCCGCATAGACTTCCATCCGGTGGGCCAGGTCTTCGCGCGCTTCGGGGGACATCTGCTCCCAGGCATTCGCATCCTGATCGCGTGGACTCAAACGAGTTCCTTCTGGGAAGAGCCCCATCTTCACCTGGCGGGCAAATCGAGCCTTGCGAGCCTCGTCCCACCCGGCATCATAGCGGCCAGCTTGCCGGGCGATGTCTTCCGGCTTGGCTTGCAGTGGCCAATGGGGAGCGATGTGAGCAAAGTAGAGGAAGAACGGCTTCTTCGTTTCGTTGACGGCCTGATCAATAAATTTGATCGCGTGGTCGGTCAGATCGTCGGTGATGTAGAAATCGTCTTCCAGTTCCACACGTTCGTTGCCATCGACAAAGAAGACTTCCTTCCGAATCTGTAACGTGTCTTTGAAGTAGACGCCACCGCCAGAAGGCGTGCCCCAATAACGATCGAAACCACGCTGCAGCGGCCAACCTTCGGGTTTAGAGCCGACATGCCACTTGCCGGTCATCAAGGTGGTATAGCCGGCCGGACGCAGGGCTTCGGCGATCGTAACGCATCGGTCGTTCAAATAGCCTTGATACGACGGCACGCCATAGTTGCCGGTCATGTGACCGAGGCCTGCTTGGTGCTGATAAAGACCCGTCATCAAGGCTGCTCGGGTCGGGCAGCAGCGGGCCGTGTTATAGAACTGCGTGAATCGAAGTCCGCCTTGGGCCAACTGATCGAGGTTCGGCGTTTCGATCTCGCCGCCATAGCATCCCAGGTCCGAGAACCCCATGTCGTCCGCCATCATCAAGACGATGTTCGGTTTCTCTTGGGCCGTCAAAGCGAAAGGGAAAAACGACAACACCACCATCGCGGTGGCAACTCTCACAGCGCGCAGATCAATACACAAAAGCATGGGAGGATCTCGACAAGCAAAATAGGAGAACAGCAAGAACAGGTGGGCAAGCGCGGACCTGCATTGTCCTCGGTCGAGAGTCCCCAGTCAACTTTTTGCCGGTGAAGCCGTTTAGGCCGCTTCGCCGCGATAGATGGTCAGCTCGATCGAGCCTTCCGCTGCCGTAGCTTTCGACGAAGTGCTACTTGAACGCCGGGCCTTTTCGTAGCCACGACGCGACGCTTTCAGGAAGGCGAGCATCTGCTGAACCTGAGGAACGTCTACGCCTTGTAGCCGGTCGTAGATCGCTTCCCGCGAGAGACCTTCGCGGAAGATCACGCGAAAGGCCTGCTTCATTTGTGAGATTGTCGCGGCAGGGGTCTCGCTACGCGTCAGGCCGATCTTGTTCAAGCTAACAACGTTCCCGGTACGTCCGTCGACCAGGGTAAACGGAACGATGTCTTGAGAGACGTAAGCCGAGGCACCCACCATCGCCAGCATACCGATGCGGCAGTGCTGATGGACATGCACACCTACGCCGAGGACCGCTTTGTCTTCCACGGTGACGTGGCCACACAAGGCCGTTTGGTTGGTCATCGTGATGTGGCTGCCGACCTGAGAGTCGTGCCCGATCTGGACGTTCGGCATGATGTAGTTGTGACTGCCGAACCGAGTGACATCGCTCGGGCCGGTGCCGACTTGAAACGTGGCGAACTCGCGAATGACGTTGTCGTGGCCAATCTGAAGTTGCCCAGGCTTCTGCGTGGGGCGGGCAATCAATGGAGCTCCACCCAGGATGCAATACTCGCCAATCTGATTTCGATCGCCGATTCGCGTACCTGATTTGATGACGGCACCATGAGCGATGATGTTGTTCTCGCCGATGACGACGTCGGCATCGATTCGAACGTGATCGGCGATTTGGGTACCAGCGCCCAACCATGCATCTGGCGAAATACGGCAGCCTTCCCCGATCACGATATTCGCGTCTTGGATGGCTAGGGTATCGCGAACGTAGGGCATCAGTGTGCCTTCATCGGGTGGAGGTCTCAGTGGGGGGAATTCGTCTGTTTCTTATCGCTGGAAGTCCCTATAAACGTCAATGTCGCTTCTGGACAAAAGCACGATTGTCCATCAAATCAGTTGAAAATGAGAGTACACCACCATGGATGGTGAAGCCCTGCTAGCACAGTCGCATCGTTCGTCGGCTTGTGTCTTCGCGCACCCCGCACACGAATGGTTCACGCTGGCAGCCTTGCTGCGTTTGCAGCCAGATATCTATTACTTGTCGCCAGGTCCGTTCAACGATCCTGAATTCGAATCGCACTTCCGCGAAGCGATGACGAAGATCGGCTATCGCGGATCGATCACGATCGCGCCAATCCGGGAAGACGAAGTCTACGCTCACTACCTTCGCCATGACGAGAAGTGGTTCCAAGAGCAGCGACAGCGTTTGGCAACTTGGCTGAAAGAAGTCGAACCGTCGGTGATCTTTACCGATCCGTTCGAGTGGTATAACTCGGCCCACGATCTGGCACCTCTGTTGACCAGTGCGGCGCTGTTGAGTCTTGGGCGAGGTCCTGGCGATGTGGTTCTCGCCGAACATGGCATCGCGATTCAGACCATCGCTCCGGAAGCTCGCGATACGAGTGGTTGGTCGAAGGTGATGCTAACCGAGGAAGAAGAACCAGCCAAAGCGATTCTGCTGGAATGCATGCGTGAATTCATCGAACGTAGCCCTTACCCAATCACCGACGATCTGGCCGCGATTGTCGGCAACTGGCCATCCGAGCTCGTTCGGACCGAGTTCTATCGAACGACGCCGGTCGAGCGTTCGTTCCTGCAGCCACCGGTGACCAAGGGGTGGGTGACCTACGACGTCCGTGGACAACGCCGTGTGGCTGAAGGTCGCTCGAAAGAAGCGATCAGCTTCGGCAAGCATTTCGCACCATTGGCCAAATCGCTGCTGCGTCGCCACGCGACCGCTTCGATTGGTTAGGGCACTCTTTCGGCGGAAAGGTTAGACAACGATGAGTCGGCTGACGGTTCTGATTACGAACATCTTCATGACATCCCGGTCAGGCACCGAGATGTATGTGTACGACCTGGCGAAGAACCTGATTCAGCGCGGGCACCGTCCGATCGTTTATACGCCTGACATGGGCGAAGTGACCGACGAACTGCGACGCAACTCGATCCCGGTGGTCGATCGGCTGGAAAAGATCCGAGAGACGCCTGATGTGATCCATGGGCATCACACACTGCAAACAACGGCGGCGCTGCTGCATTTTCCGAAGACGCCTGGCATCTTCCTTTGCCATGACTTCGATGCGTGGCACGACACGCCTCCCAAGTTCGATCGTATTGGACGCTATGTGGCTGTCGATCAGACGTGCGCTGATCGGCTGGCACACGGCGAAGGGATTGAGCTGGAGCGAATCCAAATCCTGACCAATCCGGTCGATCTCAACTTGTTTCAGACCCGCAGTCCTTTGCCCGAGAAACCGAAACGCGCCGTGGTCTTCAGCAGCTACGGAACGCCGGAATCGATTCAGCCAATTCGACAAGCATGCAGGCAGCTCGGGATTCGCCTCGATGCGATCGGCAGGAACTTTGGCGATGTTTGCCGCGATCCTTACTCGCGATTGCCTCAATACGACCTGGTGTTCGCCAAGGGACGCTGTGCTCGCGAGGCGATGGCCGTGGGGTGTGCGACAATCTACTGCGATGTGTTCGGCATGAGCTCGCTGGTCACGGCCGAGGATGTCGTCTACTTGAACCAACTCGGACGCCGCACGTTGGCGGCGCCCCTGACGACTGAGCGGCTTGTGGCGGAGATCCAGCGTTATAACGCTGCCGACGCCGCCGAAGTGACGCGATACATTCGCCAGAACAACAGCACCGATTCAATCTATGGTCAGTTGATCAACATCTATGAAGAGGTGATCGAGGCGTATCAGCAGCGAACCGACTTGGATCCGCTGGATGAAATTCGCGAGATGGCTCGCATGGCAGAGTGGTGGCATCTGACACGTAGCCAGCGGACGGCTGGTCCCCCGCTGGTGAGGCCGCAGGTTGTCATGCCTACGCCAGCACCAGTCGAGCCGAAGCCTCGTGGACTGCAATATCTGAAGCACCGCGGCAAGCGTCTTTGGCGTTCGATCAAGAAGCGGGTTCGCCGCGTTACGCAGCCACCGGTTGTGCCTGCTCCGCCGGTCGAGGCTCCGAAAAAGGCAGCTTAGCCGTTACTTCTTTGCCGCGTGCGACTCGATGAAGTCGGCCACACGCTTGGGATCGGGATGGGTGAAGTGATGCCCCTGTGACTTCTCGGTCCCTTCTTCGACTTCGATGATCTCCATCGTTCCACCGAGCTTACGATAGCGTTCGGCCAGGATGAAGGTGTTCTCCGTCGGCGGTACGACAACATCGTTCAGCGAAACGATATGCATGAGCGGAATCTTGGCGGCCGCGATCGGAGCGAGATTGTCAATCGGGTTCTTGTCGTAGGCAAGGGCTTGTTCTTCGGTGAAGCCATATTCCTCGAGCAGACGCTGCCACGAGCCCGCACTGCCGACGCCATTACCTTTGCCGCCTGGCCAGCTCTTGAAGTCGCAAACCGGCGTATCGGCATAGATGCACGCGACCCGATCTGGATGCCGTGCAGCCCAACCATAAACAAATAAGCCACCGCGGCTCACCCCTTCCAGGGCAACCTTCGGGGAAAGGCCTTTGTCAGTCATGTAGTCGTAGAACTTATCCCAGTGTCCCATCGCACGTGGACTTCCGAGCATATCGTTGGTATCGATGTGAGCGACATGGAAGCCACGTTCCAGAAGCAATAAGTCGGCTTCAGCATGGAAGCCAGGAAAGCGAGCTCGCCAAACCCACGGATTGCCTTCGGCGGCCTTCTTTGGCACCACGACGTAAGCAGGACGCGAGTCGACGGTGAAGTCAAAGCGGGTGTACCCGTTCCAGGTCGACTCTTTGCCGGTCCACTCGGCCGACGCAGAGGAAACAAGGCAGAACGCGACGACGAGCAGGACCGCAGCCAGAAGGCGAGGGGAACGCATGGCAGGCTTTTTCCGGGCAGGGGTGAGAGACTGTTGGGGGAAGTTGTCGCGGCAACTGATAGCATGCCATCAGGTTACCTACAGAGCCACGCTAATCGATTCGTCGGCCAATTAACAGAGCGTTGGCCGGATGAGCTTGAAAACAGTCCCCCTGAATAGGTTGTTGGTGCCGGCATTAAGTTTTCGGCCTGGCGCAAAGCTTCTCGCTTTTTTTGAACAAATTGGCTACCATTGGGTAGAGATGCCGAAGCTATTTCAGCAGCCTGCCTGGCATCGACACCCTCCCTCAACGATGTCGCAACCCCACAACGCGGCTCCCTCCATTCCCATTTGTCACTGCCATGATAACGACCCGTTACGCATCGATCTGCGCGCACCTTGCCGTCTGGGCCAGTGTTGTTGGCGTGGGCAGTTTCCTGGGGTCGGCCGATGCGGCCGCACCCGAAGGAAACCAGGTTCGTACGTTCCTCGAGAACAACTGCTACGACTGCCATCAGGGTGAAGACGCGGATGGATCGCTCGATCTGGAAGCTCTCTCGTTCGATCTCGGCAAGGCGAATAACTTGCAACGTTGGGTTCGCATTTACGATCGCGTCCGCGACGGCGAGATGCCGCCAGCCGACTATGGCGAACTGGAAGCCAAAGACAAGTCGCAGTTCCTCGCCGCGACCCATCAAGGTTTGAGCGACTTTCAGCACAACATTCACACCAAGTACGGGCGTGTGCGTGGTCGTCGACTGACGCGAAAACAAATCGAGAACTCGCTGCACGATCTGCTGGCGATCGATATTCCGTTGACGCATATCCTGCCGGACGAAAACAAGACCGATGGCTTCACCACCGTTGCCGACGGCCAAGGGATGTCGCACTTTCAACTGGCCGCGCATCTGGATGCTGTCGACGTCGCTTTGGACGAAGCGCTGCGTCGTGCCTTGAGCCCCGAAGACGACTATGTCCGCGACTTCGATGCGGAAGGGGTCGCTCGAACCAATCCCAAACGCCGCTGCCGCGAACCGGAGATGCGGGAAGGGAAAGCGGTCATCTGGTCGTCTGGCTTGATCTATTACGGTCGCCTGCCGGCAACCACGGCCAAGCAAGATGGCTGGTACGAATTTGAAGTGACCGTTTCTGGTTTGAAGCTGCCGAAGACCGGTGGTGTCTGGTCGACGGTGCGCAGCGGTCCTTGTGTCTCGAATGCCCCGCTGCTGGCCAGCGTCACCACATTTGAAGCGACCGAGAAGCCGAAGGTGGTGAAGTTCACGACCTGGTTGCCGAAGGGGCACATGCTTGAGATTCGTCCTGGCGACGGAGCTCTGAAGCGAGGGCGTTTCGCAGGTGGCCAGGTTGGTGTGGGCGAAGGCGAGCCACAAGATCTCGCCGGCATCGCCTTCGATCGCGTCACTATGAAACAGGTTCACCTGAAGGGCAACGACGATCAGGTCCGCGAGTATCTGTTTGGCAATCTGAAAGTCGAACCGGTTAAAGACAAACGTCAACCATGGCAAGTGACCTCGAAGAATCCGAAGGCAGACGCCGAGCGACTGGTGACCCGTTTCGCCACCCGAGCGTTCCGTCGCCCGGTCACCTCGGACGAGATCGAACCTTACCTGGCCGAAGTCTACGCGGCAATCGATGGGAAAGAGTCGTTCGTCGACGCCCTGCGGCTTGGCTACCGAGCGCTGCTGTGCTCGCCACGGTTCATGTACTTTGCCGAAGAGCCCGGCAAACTGGACGACTATGAAGTCGCGACCCGGCTCAGCTATTTCCTCACCGGTAGCACGCCTGACGACCAGCTGATGCAATTGGCGTCGGCGGGCAAGATGCACGAGCCAGAAGTGCTGAAGCAGCAAACGCGTCGCTTGTTGGGTGGCAAGCAAGGCGAGCAGTTTATGAACGACTTCGCCGCCGAATGGCTCGATCTCGATCAAATCGATTTCACCCAGCCCGATTCGAAGCTCTATCGTCAGTTCGATCCGATTGTCGAAAGTGGCATGCTTTCGGAGACGCAGCAGTATCTGCAGACGATGCTGGCCGAGAACCTGCACGTCTCGAACCTGATCGATTCCGACTTCACATATTTGAACAGCCGCCTGGCCCGGTACTATCAGATTGATGGAGTCGAAGGCGATACGCTGCAGAAGGTAACGCTGAAGCCCGAAACGCATCGTGGTGGTGTGTTGACGCAAGGTGCCATCTTGAAGGTAACCGCGAACGGCTCGAACACGTCGCCGGTGATTCGGGGCGTCTGGGTTTCGGAACGTCTCTTAGGTGTCGAGATTCCTCCCCCACCGACGAACGTGCCTGCGGTCGAACCAGATATCCGCGGTGCGAAAACGATTCGTGAACAGTTGGCGAAGCATCGCTCGCAAGGCGAGTGCGCCAGTTGCCACGTCAAGATCGACCCGGCCGGCTTCGCGCTGGAAAACTTCGACCCGGCGGGCCAATGGCGTGATAATTACATCAAGATGGAAGGCCGTAGCGTGAAGAAGGGCCCGAAGATCGACGCCAGCTACGATCTGCCCAGTGGCATGCACTTCAAAGACATCGACGGTTTCCAGAAGATCGTCACCAGCCATCCGCATCGCCTGGCCGCGAACATGGCCAAGCATTTGCTGACCTATGGCACCGGAGCCACGATTGAATTTGTTGACCGTGCCCAGATCGACCAGATCGCGCGGAAGTCGGCCGAAGATGGCTATGGCTTTCGTTCGATCATCGAGCAAGTCGTCGTCAGCGATTTGTTCCTGAGCAAGTAATCGACCCCACCAGAAACGGAAAGAGACGAGACATGTCGCGACAAGTTCATTTCAACTTCGGGAAGAAGCTGAGCCGCCGCACGGTCCTACGCGGAACCGCTGGTGTTGGGATCGCCGTGCCTTGGCTGAGTGCGATGCAGAAAGCATTTGCCGGCCCAGAAGAGCAGAAGACGCCTCGCCGCTTTGTGGCGATGACGCTGGGGCTTGGCTTGCACGCCGAGAACCTCAATCCAGAAAAGGCAGGCCGCGATTACAAGCCGTCGCCTTACCTGGAAAAGCTGCAGGACATTCGCGAGAAGTTCACGGTGATTTCTGGTTCGTCCCATCCGCATGTCTCCGGCGGTCACCGCGCCGAAGCGAGCTTGCTGTCGGCAACCCCCATGGGAAGTGGCGCCCAGTCGCGGACCACGATCTCGGTCGATCAATTGCTGGCCAAGCACATGGGGCATCACACGCGATTTCCTTCGCTCGTGCTAAGCTCGGCCGGGAACGCCAGTCCTTCGTATACCGAGAACGGCTCGATGATTCCGGCCGAAAGCTCGCCTGCGCGGCTCTTCATGCAGTTGTTCGTCAACGACTCGCCAGCCGATCAAGCCAAGCAGTTGCACCGGGCTCGCCAAGGAAAGAGCATCATGGACCTGGTTGCCGAAGATGCCAAGTCGCTCTCGCGTGAACTGGGAGCCGGCGATCGTGACCGCCTGGCAGCTTATTTCAACAGTGTGCGTGAACTCGAAAAGCGAATGGCGGAAGCGGAGCAGTGGGCTCACTTGCCGAAGCCGAAAGTCGACTCGAAGAAGCCGATCGACATCAGCAACCCGAACGACTTCATCGGACGCCAACGTTTGATGAACGATATGATCCGCCTTGCCTTGTCGACCGATTCGACGCGGTTCGTTTCGTATCATCTTGGCGGAAGCGGCGGCGTGGTGCCGATCGAAGGGGTGGAAGAAGGCTATCACTCGCTCAGCCATCATGGTCGCGATGAAGAGAAGTTAAGCCAGTTGGCACTCATCGAAACGTCAATCGTCCATGCGTGGGGCGACTTCCTGCGTGGTCTCGACGGAATTCAGGAAGATGGTGGCAGCCTGCTCGATCATACTTCGGTGCTGCTGACCAGTAACCTTGGTAACGCTTCCAGCCACGATAACCGCAACATGCCGGTGTTGTTCGCGGGTGGTGGTTTCCGCCATGGTCAGCACCTGGCGTTCGATCAGAAGAAGAACTACCCGCTGCCAAATCTCTACTTGTCGATGCTGCAGAAATCTGGCCTGGAAATCGATCAGTTCGCGACCAGTACCGGAACGATGACCGGGCTAGAACCTAGCTAGTTCGTCGGCAAATACTCGTTAGAAAAACAACAGGCACATCCTTCAGCGGACGTGCCTGTTTTGTTTAGTCGGGATGCGGTTTCGAGATCACGAGTTCCCATGGATCGGTCTGGCTGCATTTCGAGATCATCTTCGGGAAGCCTTCCTCGAGTGCTTCGTTCCAATCGGGTAGCAACTCGCCGGCGATCGAATCGAGGTGCGGATTACAGACCGGCGAGCTTTCACGAATCGTATAGAAGACCACCGGCGGGCTGGTCATCCATTCGAAGAAGTGATCGGCCACACGCTGAGTCAGGCCATCTTCTGCTTGTTGAAAGGGCATGTCGGTGACGAAGACTACCTGGCATGGTTTCATCATCTTGCCCCACAAACGATCACAGCCTCGCTGCAAAACGCCCGAGAGGCGATGACGCAGGAAGTTCGCCTGTTCGTCGAGCGGTTCTCCGACGTAAGGGGCGAGGTCTTGAGGTTCCGAGCAAAGCAGTGGGGTGGTGTTGCCCTGCTGATCGATGCCGGCGACATACCAGCGAAATGATTCGCACTCGATCAACACCGTCAGCAGGACCGGTTGTTTGGTTGCCAAAGGGGTTAATCTCCTGCTGCGGGCTTGCACGGTTCGTGCGTCAGTTCTTCCAGCACGTTACCCGATTGGGCGAACGCTTGTAGCAGGTCTTGGTCGATCTCTTGCCCATCGGGGCCCAGGCGAAGTCGCTGCGAAATCTGCTGTCCCATCGATACATACCGCTGCAGTTCCTGCATCAGTTTTTGATGGGCGGCTTCCCGTTCCGATACTTCGACTGCCTCGGTCAGCAATTCGATCAGTTCGTCGGGGTCCCAAGGCTTGGTCACGTAGCGATACAACCCGCCATGATTGATGGCGTCGATCACCGATTTGATATCGGCGTATCCTGTAAACAAGATTCGCGTTGTGGTCGGGAAACGGTGGTATGCCTGCCGGGCGAGTTCCGCACCGGTCATCTCGGGCATACGTTGATCTGTCATTAATACGGAGATGGGGTGTTCGGCCATAATCTGCAGCGCCTCTTGCCCCGATTGGGCCGTGTACACCGTAAATTGACGGCGTAGCAGGCCGATAAGCGAGTGCAGAATATCTGGCTCGTCGTCCACCAACAGAATGGATGGCCTAGTCTTCATGGCTTCCTCCCGGTGTTTGACTATCCAGCGGTCGTATAGGCAATTGTACACTAAAAGTGCTGCCGCGGCCCAATTGACTTCGAACCTGGATCGATCCGCCATGATCGCGTACGATCCCGTAGCTGACCGCCAAGCCTAGCCCTTGACCGCTGCCCACGGCCCTGGTTGTGAAAAAAGGTTCAAAGATGTGCGCTAAGTCGCTGCTCGAAATGCCACATCCATGGTCTTCCACATCGATTCTTACCCCTTCTTCGCAGCGGGCAGATCGCATCGTGACGGTACTGCCGGGTTCGCTGGCTTGGATTGCATTCAACAGTAAGTGATGCAGCACCTGTTGAATCTTGCCTGGTTCGCACAGGATCATCGGGATGTCTCCCGGATCGATCCGTAACTCAACCTGCTGCAAATCGACCTCGTGGTGCAGAACTTGTGAGACAGCGAACAGAGCGGAATTCACGTCCAGGTAATCGAGTTCTGCCTCGTCCAACCGGGCGAACGAACGCAGGTTCTGCACAATATCCCGCACCCGATTTAAACCGGCCAGCGACCGGTCGAACAACTGGGGGGACTCGGTCCGGATCCATTGATAATCGCACTCTTCTTCCAGTTCGGCCGCTTGCTGAGCTAGCTCTGGGTGAGTCTGCAAAAGATCGGAATGGATCGATCGATAAAGGTCTAGCAGATCGAACGCCGCTGAAATGTCTCGTTTCAAGACCGCCAAATTGTTCGCGACCAGGGCGATTGGATTGTTGATCTCGTGTGCCATGCCAGCGGCCATCTGACCCAGGCTGGCCAGTTTCTCGCTTTGCACGAGGGCGGCCTGGGTTTCGCGAAGCTGTCGATTTTGTTCCGCCAATTCTTGTTCGAGGCGGACAATTCGCTCCCCTTCACGAAGGCGGACACGTAGTTCGTTGTGGTCGACCGGCTTCACCAGGAAGTCGTCGGCGCCCACCTCCATCCCCACGACCAGGTCTTCCTTTTCGCTCTTGGCGGTCAGCAGAATGATGTAGACGTAGAAGGGGGCCTGGGCGGCTCGAATCCGGCGGATCAACTCCAGGCCATCCACCTCGGGCATGACCCAGTCGGTCAGCACCAGGCGGAACGGCTCTTTCTCAAACGCTTCCCAGGCTTCAGCACCATTTTCGACCTCGGTGACATCGTACTCCCACCCCTCAAGTGCACGCACGAGGAGTCGTCGCATCATCAATCCATCTTCAGCTACGAGGACTCGCATGGGAACGTTGCATTAAAAGGGTTGGAAAAGTACTCGCTCTGGTGAAACGTGCTCACGAGGAAGGTTCGTCGGACGGAACCCGGTCTGCCGAAAGATCGGCCGTCAGGCGTTTGATCTTTTCCTGCAGGTCGGTCCAGGCAACCTCGAATTCGTCGATCTTGTCGTTGCGGCCCATGAATTCAATTCGACGCGCGGCCGAGATCGCGGCATCCGCGGCAAACATCGCGACGGAACCTTTCAGCGTATGGGCTGCCCGCGTCAGTCGATCGTGATCGCCGGCGACGTACGCCGCTTTGATCTCATTCATCTGCTTGGGACACTCTGTCATAAACAAGTCGAGCATCTCGCGCAGGATCACTTCGTTACCGCCGACGTTGTCGAGCGCTTGTTCACGGTTGTACGAGATGCCGGAAGTGTCTTCTCCGTTCAGGTCTTCAGCAGAACTTTCTGTGGAAACGATCACCGGCGCGACACTTTCGACCGCGGTAAACAATTCCTGCGGGCGGAACGGTTTGGAAACATAGTCGTTCATACCACCTGCCAGGCAACGTTCGCGGTCTCCTTTCATCGCATGAGCGGTGAGGGCGATGATCGGAATCTGCCGGCGTGATCCTCGCTCCAGACGACGAATTTCTGCCGTCGCCGCGAAGCCATCCAGCACCGGCATTTGGACGTCCATCAGAATCAAATCGAACATCCCGCTGCGGTACGCATCGACGGCAAGTTGGCCGTTTTCCACCGCCGTGACATGGTGACCTCGATTCTCAAGCAGGCTTTGCGCGACCTTGCGGTTCACGACGCCATCTTCCGCCAGCAAGATGTTGCGCGGAATGAATCGCTTGGTGAGGTCGGGCGTCACCGAATGGTCGTCTGATTGATCCGACCGGGCAGTCCCCATGGCCGTTGAAATACCATTGAGGAGCAGCGACTGGGTGATCGGTTTGGTGATGTACTTCGCCACACCCAGCGAAGCCGCAAACTGGGCGTCGGCGGGACGGTCGGCGGAAGAGAGCATCATGATGGTCAGGGCCGTGTGATCGGCCACTTGTCGCAAGCGACGCACCAGTTCAATGCCATCCATCTCGGGCATCATCACATCGACGAGTGCCAACTGATACGGGGCGCCATCATCGATCGCTCGCTTCAATTCGACGAGCGCCTCGTTTCCACCTTTGACCGCTTTCGGTTTCATGCCCCAGCTGTAAAGCATCTCTTCACAGATCAAGCGATTGGTCGAGTTATCGTCGACCACCAGCACACGCAAGCCATACAGCGTATCGAGTGCGGCTGGTCGCGGATCGTGCTGCTTCGGAGCCCGGCGGAAACGCACCGTGAAGTGGAAGGTGCTTCCTTTGCCAGGATCACTCTCGACCCAGATGCGGCCTCCCATCATGCGGGTTAACTGCGCCGAGATCGCCAGGCCTAGACCCGTTCCACCATACTGACGTGTGGTCGAAGCATCGGCCTGGGTGAAGGCTTCGAAGACCTGGCTTTGCTTTTCTGGGGGAATGCCAATGCCGGTATCGCGAACGGAGAAGTGCAGCATGATCGTTTCGCCGGAGAACGAATCGTTCTCGACTTTGACGACCACTTCGCCATGTTCGGTAAACTTGATCGCGTTGCCGACCAGGTTCACGATAATCTGTCGTAAACGGCTGGCATCGCCGATGAGGTCGTCGGGAACTTCTGGCACGATACGGGCGACCAATTCGACTCCCTTCTTCGCGGCGCGGCCTGCGAGCGTATGGATGGTCGAGCCAAGCGTATCCCGCAGCGCGAACGGATGATGCTCGAGCTCCATCTTGCCGGCTTCGATCTTCGAGAAGTCGAGGATGTCGTTCAGCAAGACAAGCAGCGAGTCGGCGGAGTTCTGGACCAGCTTTTGGTATTCACGCTGCTCGGTGCTGAGATCGGTGTTGAGCAGCAGTTCTGTCATGCCGATGATACCATTCATCGGGGTGCGGATTTCGTGGCTCATGTTCGCCAGAAACTCGCTCTTCGAGCGGTTAGCCGACTCGGCGACTTCTTTGGCATGGACCAGTTCGTGGTTCATTTCCGTCAACTGCTTGGTCATCAGATTAAACTGACTGGCAAGCTGCGTCGCCTCGTCACTACCGCGGACGGGCACGGTAGTTTCCCAATTGCCTTCGCCAATTGCCACCGAGGCGTCGGTGATCTCTTGAATGCGTCGTGAAAGGGACCACGAAAATCCCCCGGCAACAGCCAGCGTCAGCAGGGTCGCGAATAACGCCAACGACCAAATGTTCTGCCGCATGGCATGGATCGGGGCGAACACTAAAGCGGCCTCTTGCTGGACCATCACAATCCAATGCAAGTTCTGGCGCACATCGGCTTGATTCGCCGAGGTCGCGTAGGCGGCTAACACTTCGCCTTGCCCGTCAGGACGATGCCGGGTCGCAATTAGCCCTTTCTGCGTGAAGTCTTCATCGAGATTCTCGAAGTACTCGCGACCATCGGTCAGCGGAGCCGAGTGCCCTGGTGGTCCCCGAATGATGCGATAGTCGTGCGTGAAGAGGAAGAACTCGGTCTGGGCGTTCGTGTCGGAGCGTGATTGGCCATCGATGATGTTGAACACTTCCTGAATGTTCAACACTGCCTTCATCACCCCGGCCAGTTTTCCTTCGGGTGTTTCCACCGCCAGGCAGATATCGACCGAATAGATGTTGGCGCTATCGTCGAACGCCACATCGCTGACGTAAATCTGGTTCTGGACCGCCTCTTGCCACCAGACTTCGTCATCCTGGCGATAGTCGGACGTTCGACTGGTGAGCGCGGCGATTCCGCCGAAACGATTAGTGAAGAAGATCTCGCCATAGACTGCGTAGCCGGTTGCCTCTTGCAGTTTCTCTTGGCGGAGTCGCAGCTCTTGCGACAGTTCGTTGTCGATCAGGCCAGCCAACAGGGCTTGTTGTTCGCTAAGGGTGCCGGTCTGCCAGATCTTATCGAGGTCGGCGATGCGCCGGTCAGGGTTTTCCAACTCGCCAAAGTGAGCATTCGACTCGGCCAAGGTTTGCCGCGCTTGGGAACTCCGAGCAAGTGCCTGCAGATTCGCGACGTGGGTTCGCAGGGCCCGATCGATTTCGTCCATAACGGCAGCGGCTCGAGCGGCCGAACGGGCCTCGATGATCTCGCGGAGGCTTCGTTCGCTTACGGCTACCGCATAGTAGCCGACGACCCAGATTAACAGGGCAGGCAGAACCGTCGCCAACAGCAACTTATGGACGATACGCATGCGGCAGATGGAGTAGTCGATGGGGCTGTGAACATTCGATATCGTCATGCGTGATCATGACGCGCTGCATCTAAAGTATCTACCTTAATTTAAGGGAGAACAAATCGCGGAAGCAACGAGATACGTATTTATGTCGACGGATATTCCGGAAGGGGCCAACTTTTCCCGAGGGGGTATGGCAACGGCAGGCACTTCGCGAGGATTCGCTCGGTAACCCGACAGAGGAAGGCTAAAGATTTGCTATCGGGTGGAAGGCAACACGCTCGCCTTCGCCGTCACTGGCTGGAATTTCGAGCATAAGCCGCAAGGTCGCTGTCAATAGAAACGTGGAACACGTAGGGGACAGCTTGGAGATTGTTGGCAAAACGGGGCAGCGATCACTAGGAAATCACCGCAAGGTGCGGCCTCCTGGCATGGTTGATCAGTGATCATTTCTTTTTGCCAGCCGCCGCTGGGATCTGAATGTCTTCCACATGATTCTCTTGCGGGAAGGTCAGTTTGACTTCGTAGTCACGAAAGACGACCTGACCATCGGGAAAGAGCCCGTCTTCATCGTTGGCAGGCTGCACTCCATCGTAGCCATCAATTCGGACGATATAGGGGCCACCCACCACGCCAAAACGCGACTCTGAAGTATCGTACTGACCATCGACGATCTGGGCGACACCTTGTGGGCCTTGGTTCCCTTGAGAGCTATCTGGCGTGAAGTAAATCTTGCCGGCGGGGAGTGGCTGGCCATCGAACTGGACCGTGCCACTCACATGAAAGGCAGTGGCGCTCGGACTGCTGCCGCCGCAGCCCGACCCGATCAGCATTAGCAAGCCGAGGCCAAGTCCGACGAACGGATGAGAACGCATGGGAGGTGTCCTTGCAGGGAACGTGTGGGACGAGGAGAGAAAGGTTTAGTTGCTAGAGATCGGCTCGCCGCCTGCCTTGCTGGCGTGCGATTGATAGACCGAAAAGTCGATCGTCTCGGCAACGAAGCTCACCGAAGCATCACCCAGGGCAAACTGGACGCCGCCGGGGTGCTCGCTGCTGAAACTGATGTTGTTGAAGTTACCGCCTGACTCGTTTTGCAGGCCGATCCCGTAGCGAATGTTCTTGGAGGCGGCCATGCCGTTTCCTTTCACGCCACGTACCCAACTGGCATAGCTACCATTGTCTCCGCCAATTTCGCTCAGGGCATAAGTGTTCGACAAGCCATCGGTCACGTCACGAAACTTGACGCTCGCATCGAGGAGAAACAGGCCTCCTTTGCAGAAGCCTCCGTGTCCGGACGGATTGGGTTCGTGCGGATAGGTCGAGCCATCGGTTGCATTGGTTCCATACGGTCCCATCACGCCGTAGTAGTGGGTCGTGTATGGCTTGCGTCCATCCCCCAGTGTGCTGCTGCCATGCGTCGTTTCGGTGCGTGGCGAGCTGGGGCACATGTACATGTCGATCTGATTCAGGCCAAAGATGTTCTTGTTCGGACCTTCTTTGTTCGTGCCGGCATTCCAGTCGCCAGCCGCGAAGCTGAATTGATCGTGCATTGGGCCTTGTTCGATGAAAGGCAGAATGAACGCATGCCAACCCAGCGTGTTCACGTTCAACGCACCTGGCGGCAGCGTACCAAACGTGTCGTGATAGTTATGCATCGCCAGGCTGACCTGCTTCAGGTTGTTCGAGCATTGCATGCGGCGTGCGGCTTCGCGTGCCTGCTGAACGGCAGGCAGCAACAAGGCAATCAAGACACCGATAATCGCGATGACGACCAGCAGTTCGACTAACGTGAAGCCAGAGTTCTTTCGCATAACATCACCTGACCAGAAAAGAGAACGGCATGAAGGGGATAGAGTAGGGGGAGCTAGGCCGAAGGATCGTTCAAACTGACGGGAAGTTTACGCACGGCAACTTCGGGCTGCTGTCCTTTCGCCAGGCTGATTAGCGCTTCGGCCAATTGGGCACCAATCGACTCGGCCGACTCGGCGGCGATCACTGATGGCCAAGGGAGGCGGGCCTGGTTACGGCTGTAAATATCCGACACGACGATCGGAGTCCGTTTGACTTTGGTTTGCCGGGAAGTGCGGACCATCTTCGAGGCCGACTCGGCCAATGGTTGCGAACGGCAAATCAAGCCTTCCGCCGCATGTTCATGAATCAAGTCGCGGGTCGCATGCTGGATGGCCTGTTCGTCGGCCGGCAGAAAGCGAACCGTCAGATCACTGGGCGTCAGACCGAGTTCGGCCGACGTCTTCCAGATCGAATCGAGGAACGCATGGTCCCCGGGCAGAACCTGACTTCGCATCAGGACGCCGATCTTTTTCACGCCGCGATCGACCAGGTGCGTCGTCAGCAGTTTGCCTGCTTGAACCTGGTCGCGGTCGATCGAAGGAAGAGCTTGAATCGAAGGGAACCGCGATCCGAAGATCACCGTCGGCATGCCACTCGCTTGAAACAATCGTTGCGAAGTGAGTGACGATCGAGCGAGAATGAACCCTTCCGCTTGCTGCGAGCGGGCCGTTTTCGCGATCAGTTCCGACACCCAGGCAGTGTCGTCACTACCTGGTAAATGGTTGAATTCGATCTCGGCATGAGGGAGAACACTTTGGATGCCGACGATCACCCCGTCGGCCAACATGCCTTCGGTTGATAGGTACGCTTTGTTGACCACTAAGTGAACGCGATCGATCGTCCGCTGCGAATCAGAATGAATGCCATCGGCGACAAACGTTCCACGCTTCTGGCGACGCGTCAGCACGTTTCGCTGGACCAGCAATTGCATGGCCCGGTTCGCGGATGTTGTGCTGACACCCAGCATGCGAGCGGCGTCGGCCGTGCCGAGGTAGGCATCACCAGATTTCAAACCGCGACCAGCAATATCGGCGATGATTTGCTCGGCCAACTGAACGACTCGGGGTGTGGTAGAAGTGTCCATACCTAAAAACTAACGCTCTTCTCAAAAAAAGCAATATTTATTTCTGGTGTTCGCCAGAATATTTCCGATTCGATTGAAATTATATCGATGGAGTACTAAACTCAGTCTAGGCAGGTCGCACCCACCTTGCCTGGCGACTCCCTTCTTTCTCATCCCTTCAGCCTGCCGAGCGAACTCTTATGACCCGTTGGAAGTTCTTCTTATTGACATGCGGTGTGATGCTCTTGGGCATCGCGATCCTGCCTCAACTATTATCGGCCGAGACACTCCATGCTGTCGCCAGTGGCGTCGCTCAGGAAGTTCGTTTTGATGGTCCTCCATGGAAATCGACCCCAACCGGGTTAGTTGGCCACGGGGTTGGCAACGTGGCCTGGGCTTCGAAGTCGATTGTCGGTCCGAACGCGACGGTGAAGATCCGACTCGCGTTGAACGAACTGAATCATACGGCCGCCTCCATCTCGCTTGGTCCAGGCAACCAGTTTGGTTTCGACGGCGATGCCCAGCGGCTGTTTCTGCAGGGGCCTTTGTTTGGCAAGCAAACCCGTTTCCTCGACGTAGCCAAGAGTCATATTCAGCCGAAGCAAATGTTCGACTGCGAACTGAAGACGGCCGATGGCAAGCTGACTATTTCGTTCGATGGCGAGACAGTTTATGAAGGATCGGTAACCAGCCCCTTAGGACTGGTCGGCCTTCGCCCCTGGCGTTCGACGATGACGGTCGAGCAGTTTTCGCTCTCCGGCGATTTGAGCGAAAGCAACTTCCTGCCGAAGAAGTTGGGAGATGAAATCACCGTGCCAACGATCGATCTGTCGGACGAAGTCGAACGGCAAGTGGTTGTTGCTCGCGGAACCAAGGATGTTTATCAGGGGCATCCCAACACGCTATTGATGCCGGATGGCAAAACGATCTTCGCCGCGTGGACCTACAACCATGGTGGCCGCTGTGGTCCCTTGAAGCGAAGTGACGATGGCGGCTTGACCTGGAGCGACTTGATCGACGTCCCGCAGAACTGGACCGAGGTCGAGAACTGCCCTTGTTTGCATCGCCTGGTCGATACCACCGGAACGGCTCGCTTGTTTGCCTTTGCCGGGCGTGGCGACATGACGCAATCGGTCTCGCTGGACGAAGGCAAGACCTGGTCGCCGATGGAAAAGAACGGCCTGAAGTGCATCGTCGCTCCGATCACCATCTTGCCGATCAACGATGGCAAAGAGCACCTCGCGATCTTTCATCGTGGTGCCGAAGATCGTGACCGTCCGCCACTCAAGCTATGGCAGGCGATCTCGCGCGATGGCGGTTTGACGTGGGAAGATCAGCGGATGGTGGCTGCCGTCGCAGGAGCCAACCCGTGCGAACCGTTTTTGCTCCGTTCGCCGGATGGCAAACAAATCATGTGCTTGATTCGCGAGAACGCGCGGCGATTGAACTCGCTGGTGATGGTCTCGGATGATGAAGGGGAAACCTGGTCGGCTCCGCAGGAAGTTCACGCCAACCTGACCGGCGACCGGCATTGTGCTCGCTACACCGAAGATGGTCGGCTGCTGATTGTCTTTCGCGACGTGGTGAAGAAGAGTCCCACTTACGGACACTTTGTCGGTTGGGTCGGTCGCTATGAAGATATTCTGGCTGGTCAGCCTGGCGAATATCGCGTTCGCCTTTTGGAGCATCACGGGCGTCCGCTCGATACCGGGTATCCTGGCCTGGAACGTCTGCCCGACGGAACCTTCGTCGCAACCACCTACGTCGGTTATCGTCCTGACGAAAAGAACTCGGTCGTTGCGGTTCGATTCCAGATGAAGGAACTCGATCAACGAGTCGCTGACGAGAAGCCGGTCACGGTTTGGAAAAGTGGCACCGATGGTTACGACACCTATCGAATCCCTGCCATGATTCAGGCCGCCGACGGAAGCGTGCTCGCGTTCTGCGAAGGCCGACGTAACTCACGCAGCGATACCGGCGCGATTGATCTTGTCATGAAGCGTTCGACCGATGGTGGTAAGACCTGGGGAAAGCAAGTGGTTGTCTGGACCGATGCGGATAACACGTGTGGTAATGCGTGCCCGGTTCTCGACGAGTCGACTGGACGCATTCATTTGCTGCTGACGCATAACCTGGGTGAAGACCACGAGTCGGCGATCAAGCTGAACAAGGCGAAGTCGACACGTACCGTATGGGTTTGTCACAGCGACGACCATGGCCAATCGTGGACCAAGCCGGTCCAGATCACCGACTCGACCAAAAATCCTGAGTGGGGTTGGTATGCCACCGGACCAGGTGTCGGTATTCAGGTGAAGCATGGCCCCCACAAGGGACGCCTCGTGATTCCTTGTGACCATAGCTACCCAATCGATCCTGCGGTCGACAAGCGTGGCTACGGGTTCGGCTCGCATGCGATTTACAGTGATGATCACGGGAAGACTTGGAAGTTGGGTGATGCGATCAAGCCGAACATGAACGAATGCCAGGTGGTCGAAGTCGGTGATCAGGGGAACCTGGTGATGGACATGCGATCGTACCGAGGCCAAGGTTGCCGAGCCCAGGCTGTCAGCAAAGATGGAGGGGCGACCTGGGGCGAGATCACCGATGCTCGCGAATTGGTGTCGCCGGTTTGTCAGGCCAGCATCATCCGCGCGGCCTGGCCGACGACCGATGCCCCTGGCGTGCTGCTGTTTTCGAGTCCTCGCGACCCAGCGAAGCGACGCAACTTGACGGTGATGGGAAGCTTCGACGAGAACAAGTCGTGGCCTTTCGAGAAGACGCTCTTCCCAGGCCATGCGGCTTACTCGTGTCTCGCCCCACTGGGTGAAGGCCAGGTAGGCTGCCTTGCTGAAGTCGGGGACAATCATCCTTACGAAACCATTTCTCTTTTTCGCCTGGACGTGCCACAATCAGGAGTTGGGAACTAGATGAACATCGATACGATGAAACCTGCCACGCATGCGCACGGCGGAACGGAGTCGCAATTGAATCCTGTCAAATCAGGACGAATGAGAATGAGTGGGCTGGTCGCAGCTACATTCACCCCAATGAACGCCGAGGGAGATCTCGACCTGGATCGTATCGGTCCGATGGTCGATACGTTGATCGAATCCGGCATCGCGGGTCTATACGTCAATGGCAGCACTGGTGAAGGTGTGTCGATGACGGGCACAGAACGCCGGGTTGCCGCCGAAGAGTTCGTGCAAGCGGTCGCCGGTCGCATTCCGGTCATCATTCAGATTGGCCATACCAGCGTTCGCGAAGCGAAAGAGCTGGCCGAGCATGCCCAGTCGATTGGGGCGACGGCAATCAGCGCGACACCGCCAACGTACTTCAAGCCGGCTTCGATTTCGTTGCTGCTGGCAACGTTGAAAGAGATCATGAGCGGCGCGCCGGAGCTGCCGTTCTATTACTATCACATCCCGCGCATCACCGGCGTTGACTTCGATCTGCACCAGGTCCTGCGACAAGCGACGGAAGAACTGCCGCAGCTCAACGGAGTGAAGTACACGGCCCAGTCGATCCATGAGTTCCAGGCCTGCATCGCGCATTTCGGCGAACAGTTCGACCTGCTGTATGGCTGCGACGAGATGCTGCTGAGTGGTTTGTCGGCTGAGGCGAAGGGAGCAGTGGGTAGTACTTACAACTTCGCACCGGGGCTCTATCGTCGCGTGTTCGAGGCGTACCGTCACGGCGAGAACGAAGCGGCTGCCGAACTACAATTGCGTTCGATTGAAATGGTGCAGGCGTTCGTTCGTTATCCGGCCTTGCCGGCGCAGAAGGCGATCATGGAGATGGTGGGAATCCCAGCCGGACCACCACGGCTGCCATGGCGCGACCTAACCAAGGAAGAGAAGCAAGCCTTGGAAAACGAGCTGAAGCAGATTGGCTTCTTCGACTGGCGAGACTAGTCAGCCATCGGAAAAACAAAGCAAGCGGATCAGAAATGGTCCGCTTCTTTTTTTGGCGAAATCTTATCTTTCCCGCGAACCATTCGCGGGCAGCTTCGTCTAAACCTGCAGACTTTTGATACCAACCTTCATTTGAAACGCTGAGTAAGTGCTTTCCATGTTGACCAAAAACAACATAGATCGAATCCAGAATCAAGGCGATTTGCGACCGTCCGGTAACGGGCAGTTCGTGTATCTCGCGTTTATTTTGCGCTTATGACCAGCGGTGAAAACCGATTGAGGCGAACAAGCCCGGTGTCATAAGTGACGCCGGGCTTTTTTTGTGCCTGGATCCAACGGTAGTCGAGGACTGGTCGTCCAAGTTTGACTGATACTCAAGCTGCGCTGAGTTCGATTCCCAGGGCTACCACTGCGACTAGTGCGTTTCCAATTGGCACGAGATTCACGAGAGACGGCGCGTAGCTCAGTGGTGAGAGCGGCGTCCTTATAAGACGTGAGTCGTGGGTTCAAACCCCACCGCGCCGACTGAAGACAATTTAACGGGACCGAGGTGTTAACGGCAGCATCCCTGGCTCTTAACCAGGCGGGTGAAGGTTCGAGTCCTTCCGATCCCACTTTCCAGCATTGTCACCTCAAGGAATCGAAGCCATGACGCTTTATTACCAACAATGTCGACTAGTCAAACAAACAAGTGCCACCACGAGGATCGAGCTCACGTCGTGGATCCCTGAGAAATACGCGCAGTTGAATAGCTACGTGAAGCTCAAGCAGCCCAATGGCTCGTTTGTCGATGGCTGGGAAGTGAAGTCGATCTCGTCCCAGAGGTTGCAGGAAAACGACCTGCCTGATGCGCATGCGATGATTAAAGGTCATAAGAAGGCGACAGGCGATGCCCTGCCCAAACGAGGTTAGTTCAACGGACTTTTGTCGGCCAGGCGCAGATGAATCATCGAACTGCGCCTGGCCACAAGCAAGCACTGGTCGTCCAGCGGCTAAGACACCGTATTCGTAATGCGGCTACGAGGGTTCGAATCCCTCCCGGTGCTCTTTCGATCTTTGAAAACTGAAAACCAAAACAACAAGCGCCCATGATGTAGCGGCAGCCTACTGCCTTGCCATGGCGGAAGTGTGGGTTCGACTCCCACTGGGCGCTCTTTCAAATTCAGGGTGTGGGAAAGCCTGGCTAATCCGCATGCTTCGGGTGCATGAGATCGCTGGTTCGAGTCCAGCCATCCTGACTGTTTTGTGGTGGGTCCTGTGTTGGTACGGGAAGGCGGCTGTTAACCGCTTTGTCGCAGGTTCGATTCCTGCCGCCGCAGCTTGTTGAACGTGTGCCCTTGGCCGAGCGGTTTAGGTGCCAGGCTTCCAACCTGGCGAGGTGGGTTCGATTCCCTCAGGGCACTCTGAAGTTCGATCGATGCGCATGCACGTCGAACGTTTTGCGAGGTAGACGCTGTTGGTAGTTTCGCCTGGCTCTGAACCAGGAAGCCGTTGGTTCGATTCCAACCCTCGCAGCTTACGATACGTCCTTGGTGTAACGGTAGCATGGCTGGCTCCAAACCAGCCGGTCAAGGTTCAAATCCTTGGGGGCGTGCTCGGAAAAGTAGATAACAGTCCTGTGGCCCAGCGGCAACGGCAACTCTCTTACAAAGAGTCGATCGGGGGTTCGAGTCCCTCCAGGACTACTGTGCTAGGGCGCTGATGGCATCGTGCCATCGCTATGCCCTCGCCAAGCTCAGAGCAGAGCTCCTCGCGGCTCCGAAAAGCGACGTGCGTCGGCTTTTCGACGTGCCATCCCTGGCACGTATTACCCGCGCTGCAGCTAGTACTTTGTTTCAACGTCACGACGCGAGGTACCGCATTAAGAAGTTCTCGTGGAGCAGCGGAGTGCTCGCCTGCTTGTCACGCAGGAGGTCGCCGGTTCGAATCCGGTCGGGAACGCTTGTTTGGTTTGTTGATCTGAAGGTTGTCCCGCGTGGCTGGACGAATTTCATTTCGGCAAACCAACATGGCACGCTACGCCAATAAGGCAGAGCGACCAGGCTCAAATCCTGGTGGATGGGGGTTCGAGTCCCTCGCGTGCTACTTCGAGGCGTGTCCCTCACAGATGCCTGTAAAGCACCCGTCGAAAAAAGTGAGGTGGCCGACGAGAGGTTCAAATCCTTCACGCCTCATCCATCCGTGGGAAGGAGGAAGTATGCCAAAGTTAAAAGGCAAACGCGGGTTTCGATTCATTAAAGAACTAGGCGGAGCCATTCGTCGCGAGACAATCAGTTTCGGCGCGGCGTGGCTGGTGCAGCAGCGACGGGTCGAGGGACGTACGCTCGACTATGGCTGCGGGTTCGGCCGTGATGCCGATCACTTCGGTTGGGAGGCATTCGATCCTTACTATCGACCTGTCATGCCGGAAGGAATGTTCAACACAATCGTCTGCAATCATGTCCTCAACATGCTAACGCAGGCCAGTCGGCTCGCTGCAATGGAGCAGATTCAACAGCGACTTGTTCCGAGAGGAAACGGCTGGCTGATCGTTCCGAGAAATATCCCGGCGACCGGCAAGCTAGGGCTTCGCAAACGGATTCAAAACTACGTGGTGCTCGATCTGCCTTCGGTCTATGTCGACGCCAAGTTAGAGATCTATCAGCTGACGCGGGATGCGAAGATTGCAGATCGAACGGACGAGATCGAACATCGGCTTAAAGGCCGGTAACCCATTTGGCCAAGTGGCGGAATTAGAAGACGCGCGACGCTTAGAACGTCGTGTCCATCGGGCGTGGGAGTGCAAGTCTCCCCTTGGCTACTTGATCGCAGGCAGCATGCAGCATGAACAGGAAATTGCACTATCCGAAGATTCGCGATTCGCGTGACTTTCCGCTGGGGCGCTGCATTGCCTTCGAGAAGTTGGACGGAACGAACTTACATTTCGTTTGGCAACGGACTTCCGGTTGGATCGCGCTGGGGACGCGTCGTGATCGTTTTACTTGGGATCACGCAGGTCGAGAAGCATTCGCGGCAGCCCATGGAAACGTTGCAGATGCCGCCGAATTGTTCGAGCAGCAATGGGCCGCTGAATTAGAGACCGTGTTCCAGCAGGACGAACGCTGCCAGTTATGGCAGTTGGTGGAAGTATTCGCCGAGTACTGCGGACCCAATTCGTTTGCTGGATTGCACAAACATGATGATCCCAAGCGATTGGTAATGTTCGATGTCGCAGTCGATGGCGAGATGCTCGGACCGTTTGAATTTATCGAACTGTTTCGCGAACTTCCGATTGCCCGCGTGGTCTTTCAAGGCAAGTTCAATGGTTCGTTTGCGGAACGAGTCCGTGAGGGAAAGCTGGACGTGATGGAAGGCGTCGTCTGCAAGACCGGTACACGCGGGAACGTGCAGATGGCCAAGATCAAAACCAATGCCTATCGCGACCGCTTGCAACAATCGTTCGGCGAACGATGGGAAGACCATTGGGAATAGCTCGATTCAACTGACGTGGGTGAGCCAGTGCTCATCCGGGCCTCATAAGCCTGGATCGTCGGGTGCGACCCCCGAACCCACTACTTTCATTGGTCAATGCGATCACGCCTGGTTGAGGTGAGATCGCGAGACCAACCTATGGTGACTGAAGTGTTCCTGGTAGGCACACCTGCCTGTGAAGCAGGAAGAGGGAGTTCGAATCTCCTCGGTCACCCTCATAACTCGGTAGTGTATCGGATCGCACGGAACTCTTCGAAAGTTCAAGGCCAGGTTCGATTCCTGGGCGAGTTACTCGATTGTCTTTGGAGTGTGGTGGATCGCACGCGAGCTTGCGAAGCTCGAAGATCAGGTTCGATTCCTGGCAAAGGCACTGCTTCAATGAGGGCGACTGGGACGGCGAGTTTAGAGTGTCTTCAGGTACTCAACCAAATCGGTAAGTTCGTCCTCTTTTAAAGGACGCGTGCCGGAGACTTCTTCGGGCGAGTGAAAGTCGACCAAAACATCTTCCAGGCTCTTCGCTCGACCATCGTGCAAAAATCGCACCTTGCGGTAGATGCCAACCAGCGAAGGCGTGTTGAAGCCTTCGTATTCATCTTCGTCCGAGCCCAAGCCGACATCGTGGATCTTGCCATCAGTTAGATAGGGGCCAGAGTGACAGGCCGCACAGTTGGCTTCGCTGCTTTCGAAAACGGCTTTGCCACGCTGGGCCGACTCGCTTAGTTGGCCTTCGGTGTCTCGGAACGGATTGGGTGGCGAACGATCGGTCTTCAGGTACGCCAGAATCGCTTCCTTTTCTGCTTCGCTGGCCTTCTCGCCTTGCATGGTTGTGGTGAACGATTTGTGCATTGCATCGTTCAGGTCGACCTGCCAACCATGCCAGGTCCATGGTCCAGTCTTATCGACATCGTACAGCGGTAACACTGTCTTCATGGTCAACGCGGAACCATCGTTCCAGGTATCCATCGCCTTCGAGTTCACGCCGCCGTTGTAATGGCACGAGTGGCAACTGTACCACTGATCAAGACTGCGCTGGGCATCGAAGAACAACGCTTCGCCGTGACGGATCTGGGTGACTTCGATCGCAGGTGCCAGCGGGATTTCCGCCAGCAGTTTACGCGATTCAATATCGACAACCTGCACCGCATCTTTCAAGTAGTTGGCAACGTAAACGGTTCGGCTGTCGTCCGCCATCGCCATACCCATTGGGCGACCACCGACGTCGATTCGGCCGAACATATCTTTGTCCATCATCAGCCGCGAATCGATGAAGTCGCCGGGCCCGCCGATGCCTTCCCAGGGAAGATCGGCCCGACGATAGACCAGTAACTCGTGCGTTCCCGATGCCGAAACCACCATTCGTTTGTGGTTTTCACTGATGACCATGCCATGCGGATCGGCGACGGCAGTTCCTGATTCGTCGAGAGTGATCGCTTCACGATACTCTGGGCCATCGAGACGAACCCGGGCAATCCGACTTCCCAGGACCCAGCCTTGGCGAATGTTAACGCGGCTGATCGGATTGCTGCGATAAACCATCCAGGGAAAGTAAACGTGCTGTCCGTCGGCCGAACATTGCAGGTGACCGATGTTGATGCCGCCAGAAAGTTTCTCGGCATAGGCGATCTCGCCAGAGGCAATATCGACGACGACAATCTTGCTTTCACCACTGCAGCCGACTGCCAGTTTCGAGCCATCCGGCGTGACGGTCAGATAGCGAGGCCAAGGTCCGACCGGAAACTTACGGATGACCTCGCCGGCTTCCAGATCGAGCTCGGCGACTTCGCCAGTCGCGACCAGCCCGGTGTAGGCTTTTTTGCCATCGGGAGAAATCGCCAGGCCATTTGGTTCAAAACCAACGTCAAACGTCTTCTTTTTTTCTAGCGAATTGCCGTCCACCTGAACGAGCGAGACCTGACCACTGTAAGAACAACTCACCAGGACGTGATCACCGTCGAGACAGATGGCCACCGCGGTGGGGTGTTTGCCGACGGCCAACTCGTCGAGCACTACCTGGCGGCGGGTGTCGACCAGGCTGATCGAGCCAGAGGTTTGATTCGCGACGACTAGCCATTCGCCGTTTTTTGCCAGGGCAACGTCGACGGGCGAGCGATATTGAGCCAACTCGGCCGGGGAAGCTTGGGCTAGCAACGGGACACTTGCGCAAATCAAGGCAAACGACAGGCAGATCAAACGCAGAGCATTCATTTATTTTTCGGCCTAAGCAGCGAGAACTGAAGCAAGTTTTCGGTGTTTGTTAGCAGCATAACAGAAACGCGGTTTCCTTTGGATAATCATACTCAAGACTTGTAGCTGGGGATGGGATTGCGGATACTGCATCTGATCTGGATGCCCAGTCCGGTACCGCCAAGGTGGAAGGACTCGGTCGTTGCGTCCCCTCCGTTACCTCCCCATTCTGTTCCCCTCGGTTTGTTCCAGGAGTTCTCTGATGAAGCTTTTGACGATGATGCTCACCGCGGTCGCTTTGGTTGCCGGTTCCTCGCTTTGCATGGCGGAAGAAACCAAGAGCGGTCTGCAAACGGGTGAAATGATTGGCGCGTTCTACGTGACCAAACTGGCCGGTGCCTCGGAAGATGGCGTCGATGTTGGTAAGAATCTCTGCTACCGCTGCAAGAACGGTGGTCGTCCGCAGGTGATCGTGTTTACCCGCACCGGCGACAAGCAGGTGGTCGATCTGGTCCAGCAGTTGGACAAGGCCATCGCCGCTAACGAAGACAAGCAGTTGCGTTCGTTCGTGAACTATCTCGGCGACGAAAAGGCTTCGGCCAAGGCTGACGCTGAAAAGCTGGCCAAGACCGTCACTGCCGACAACGTGCCAATCGTTCTGCCAAACGAATTTGAAAACGGCCCAGAAAACTACGGCATCAATCCCAAGGCCGAAGTCACCATCATCCTGGCCAAGGGTGGTGAAGTGAAGGCGAACTTCGCCGCTACTTCGGCTAAGGACCTGAAGGTCGACGCCGTCATCGCTGGTCTGGAAAAGATCTTGAACTAGTTTCACGATCCCGACTCGCATCAATATTAAAAGAGCCGCCTGGCAACATGTCAGGCGGCTCTTTTTTTGTTCGCTTCCAGCAAAACTTGTCGCGACTATGCAAAGATCTCGCTGACCGCTTTGCCTTTGCCATCTTCGGTCGCATAGAACGGACGACGTTCGATGTCGTAAACCGTCTTCGGGCTGATACCCATCGCGGTGAAAATGGTCGCGTGCAGGTCCATCACCGATACCGGGTTCTCGACCGCGACGAATGGTCGCTGCTCGGCCGTCTTGCCGTAAAGGTGACCCTTCTTCACGCCGCCGCCCCACATCGCCACGCACGAGCCACCGGTGAAGTGGCGGTGCTGCCCGTAGTGCTTCATCTCTTTGAAGACTTCGACCTTCTCGGTCGCCTGGTCGAAGGCATTCGAGCCTGGCTTGCCTTCCATGATCATGTCGCGGCTGAATTCGCTGGCGAGAATCACAAGCGTGCGATCGAGCAGGCCGCGGCTTTCCAAGTCGCGAATCAACTGAGCGACCGGCAAGTCGATCTCTTTCTTCATCCGCTGAAGGGTCGTGTTGCCATTCGCATGCGTGTCCCAGTTCAAAAACGGAACGTACTCGGTGGTGACTTCCACGAAGCGAGCCCCATTTTCAACCAACCGGCGGGCGAGCAAGCAGCCTCGGCCGAAGCGGCCGGTGTCGTATTTCTCGTACGATTCTTTTGGTTCCAGAGAGATGTCGAACGCCTCACGCTCTTTCGCGCTGAGCAGCCGATAGGCGTTGTCCATCGAACGGAGCAGCGACTCGCGCTGGAAGTCTCCCAGGAACTCACGCTGCGGCGACTGATCGATCAGCTTGCGGAATAGCTTGTTGCGATTGGCAAACCGGTCTGACTTCATTCCTTCCGGCGGACGAACCGACTGAGCCGCTTGTTCCGGGTAAGGCAAGTTCATTGGGCCGAACTCGCTGCCGAAGAAGCCTGCCGTGGTGAAGGCCTTTAGTTCCTCTTGTTCGCCGACACCTTCCAGACGTTGCCCGATGTTGATGAAGGCAGGCATCACCGGGTTTTGCGGGCCAAGCACTTTGGCCATCCACGCCCCGATGTGAGGGCAGGCCACTGTTTGCGGTGGAACGTAGCCGGTGTGCCAGTGGTACTGATGTCGCGAGTGAAGAATGCTGCCGAGGTCGGGCAGGACGTGCGAGCGAATGAGCGTCGCGCGATCCATGACCTGGGCGATGTTCTCCATCCCTTCCGAGATCTTGATGTTGTCGACGTTCGTATCGATTGCCGGGAAGGTGCTTTCAACCGCCGAGACCGGCGTGCCTACCTCGAAAGGAACGTACTTCTTCGGATCGAACGTGTCCGGGGCAGCCATGCCGCCTGCCATCCACAGCAGAATGCACGCGTCCGCCTTCGGGGCAGGGTGGTCGATCGGTTCCCCCTCGTTGGCTTCAACAAGTTGGGGCGCACCTGCCATCATCGTCGCGGCAGAGGCGGCGGCCATCTGCTTTAAGAACTGACGTCGAATCGCTGGATGATCCATGGATAAACTCCGTCGGGCAAGGCCCGCAGGGACTAATGAACGAGTTGAAATTCTGGCAACATGAAGACCGCCCACAGGACATCTTCAATTGCCTCGGTCGACATCTCATCACCCAGCGACTGGCTGAGTGTCGTCAACTCGGCTTCGGTCGGGTTTCGACTCAACGTGAACTGATACAGCCAGGTAACCATCGCTTCAGGCGACTCCCACGACTGCTGCTGAAGTTGCTCGGCTCCTTGGTGCAGCATGCTGGCCAAGGTCTCGCCATTGGAAAGATCGATCGCTTCGAGCGTTGTCAGT
Source organism: Bremerella sp. JC817 (assembly GCF_040718835.1). NCBI lineage: Bacteria > Pseudomonadati > Planctomycetota > Planctomycetia > Pirellulales > Pirellulaceae > Bremerella > Bremerella sp. JC817. The sequence continues at coordinate 179,418 of NZ_JBFEFG010000264.1, forward strand.
TCCAAAGGACGAACGCTGACAACCTGATCCCGGTTCGGTCGCCCTAGTGACCGCATCAGGAAGTCGCTCTTCAGCAGAGAGGCCCGCACCATCATCTGCGAGCCATCGACTCCTTGAGCGAGTAGCTGCGTAAACTGAGGCTGAATCCGACTCATCCAGACCTGCTGCGATTTCACGACCTCGGCGGGTTGCCAATCTTCAGGAGGCTTGGTGAACTTGCCCGACTTCGCAGGGATTTCAGACGTCCATTGCCAGGTGGCATCCGAGGCCAAGACCTGCGCCGGAGCATCTCCCGAGCTAAGGTGTGCCTCGAAGAAGAGGCCGGCCGGATTCGGTCCGCTACCACCATTCTTCGCGACGATCAGGATTTCGTTAACCCCTTGCTTCAGCGAAGTCAGTGGAATCAGGTTCGGTTCTTCCCAGTTGTCGCCCGCTTTCAGTTGTTTGCCATTCACGTACAGCGTGTACGAGTTGTCGCACGTTACTACCGCGTAAGCGGCCGTGATCGGCTCGGCGATCTCCCACTCCTTGCGAAGCGAGATCGTTTCGCCGGCGGCCGCATTCGAGGCATCAGTTCGACTCCAGATCCAGGAACCAGTAACGGCCAATGCATCCGCTTGCTTGGCGATTGGTTTGCCTCGCACCACTGGGGCGTCGAACTTACTTGGCGCGGTGCCGGTAACTTGCCACACACAGTCAATGAACTGTTCCGCTGTCATTCGCTTCGAGCGGGGACCGGCGTACTCGTAGCCATCGTCGTCCTTGCCTTCGGTGACGCGTTCCGCTTCGCTTTGATAGGCCTGCGACGTGGCAATCAGTTCGAGAGTCTTCTTCAGATCGTAGTGGTTGTCGACCAGATGCTCGGCGAGGAAGTCGAGCAGGTCGTCATTCCACGGCGGGCTTTGCATCGAATCGGTCGGATGCACAATCCCGTGTCCCATCATGCGATGCCACAAGCGATTGACAATCGTGCGAGTGAATCGGCCGTTCTCGCGATGCGTCATCAAGGCGGCAAGCTGCTTCAAGCGTTCCGGCTTGGCGGCGTTCGGATCGATCTGACCCAGTTCCGGAAACAGCCAGGCAGCCTCGGCCATCTTGCCGATCGGCTTATCGCAGCGATGTAGTTCCAGCGGACGTTCCGCGTAGATGGCAGCCAGCCCGTACGAATCTTTCAGCTTCCAGCGATCGATGAAGCTGTCGTGGCACGAGGCACATTTCAGATTGATGCCAAGGAACGATTGCCCCATATTCTGGGCAAATTGGATCTCAACGGTCTGCCCGGCACTTACTTCACCACGCCACTTGATGCCACCAGCAAACCCCGAACTGTCTGGCGTCGGTGGGGCGATCAGCTCTTGCGTGAACTGATCGTACGGCATGTTGGTCACGAGTGCGTTGTACAGCCACTTCGAGATCTGCGAACGCCCACCGGTGATGAAACCGGTTCCGGCGTAATCGTTGCGGAGCAAATCGTTCCAGAAGCTGAGCCAATGTTCGGCATAGTCGACGTCACGTTCCAGCAGGTTGCGAACGAGCTGGGCGCGCTTGTCAGGGTTGGCATCGCTGAGGAACTGACTCCGCTGCTCTGGCGTCGGCAGCAGTCCGATCAAATCGAGATAGGCTCGCCGCAAAAATGCTTCGTCGTTGAGGGTTGCGATCGGGGCTTGGCCTTCAGTCGCCAGTTGAGCGTCCAGGATGCGATCGATCGGATTGGTGCGGCCAGCAACGGCCGGGGGGAGTTCCGGGCGACGAGGCTTCAGCGGCGGCTCGTAGATGGGCTCGCCGAAGGTAAAGCCCGGTTCCCAGGCCACGCCGCCTGCGATCCATTTCTTTAGCAGCGTAATCTGTTCTTCGTTGAGTCCGTCCCCTTCGGGCGGCATCCGCGTGAATTCATCGTCGGTGATCACGCGTGCCAACAGTTCGCCTTGATCGGTCTTGCCAGAAACGACGGCAACGCCCGATTCGCCCCCGGCCAGGACCGTCTCGCGGGTATTCAGCGAGAAACCACCTTCCTTCTGGTTGCCGCTATGGCACTTGCCACATTGCTGCTTCAGAAGGGGCACGATCTGATGAGCAAAGTCGATTTCTTCGGCTTGAAGTGCCGAGCCAAGAGCGATTGCGAGAACGATCGCGAGTCGTGAAATCATAAGATCAGATGCAGAAAAATGGAGGCGGGAAAAACCTCAGTATATATCCGTATGCCCGATATGCAAATTGGAATATTGCCGCGTTAAGTAATCTCATGGCAGGTGAAAAGATTCTCAGTCTGGGGGAACAGTTACGCGAGCAGTTCGCGAATGACGTGACCATGAACATCGGTCAGTCGGCGATCGATTCCATTGTGCCGCACGGTCAACTTTTCGTGATTAATTCCCAGCAGATGCAGCATTGTGGCGTGGATGTCGTAGACCTGAGTTGGATGATCGCGATCGAGCGGCTTGTATCCCCACTGATCCGACTGCCCGTGGGTGACGCCTGGTTTGATGCCGCCGCCGCAAAGCCAATTGGTGAAGACATACGGATTATGGTCGCGGCCGACATTGCCTTGCGTGGAAGGCATTCGGCCGAACTCGGTCGTCCAGAGGATAATCGTATCGTCGAGCAGCCCGCGCTGTTTCAGGTCTTGGATCAGAGCCGCCGTGCCGACCGCCATGCCGGTGGCCAGAGGACCATGATCGCGCCGAATGTCTTCGTGGCTGTCCCAATTGCGGCGAGGGAAGCCGTTGTCGTTACCAGACCAGATTTGAATGAAGCGAACGCCACGTTCGATGAGCCGTCGCGCGATCAGGCACTTGCGTCCGAAGTACTCGATCTCTTCCGGAGCGTTGATCTCGGCCGGATATTCGGATCCCATCCGATCGAGACCATACATTTTTAGAATGTGCTGCGGTTCGTCCGAGATATCGAGAGCCTGGGGAGCACTCAACTGCATCTTGGCGGCCAGCTCGTAACTGCGGATGCGTGCTTCCAGACGCGAGTCGCCGGGACGCTGCGACTGATATTGGCCGTTGATCCGCTCGAGCAGTCGCATGCTGGCGGCATCACCTGCCTTGGTGGTGAACGACGAACTTGGCATCAGGTCTTCAATTGGGTTGGCTCGCTGCGGAAAGATCGCCGTTCCTTGCGTGCTGGCCGGCAGGAAGGCACTGCTCCAGTTTTTTGGACCGTTACTCGCGAAGCCGCGATGGTCTGGCAGAACAACGAACGCTGGCAAGTTGTCGTTCAAACTTCCCAGCCCGTAACTGATCCAGGCCCCCATGCCAGGATAGCCTGGCGTATCAAAACCGGTCGCTTGCAGGTACGTGGCTTGCGAATGCACGCCGCTTTTGCCAACCATATTGTGGACAAAGGCCATGTCGTCGACACATGCGCCCAGCGGGGCGACCACGTCGCTTAGCATCTTGCCCGACTTGCCGTAGGGGCGAAACGGAAACGGAGATCTCATCCAGGGACCGAGGCCGTTCTGGAACGCTTCGACATGCTCGCCGAAGTCTGATTCTTCGCCGTGATGCTTATCGAGAAACGGCTTGTGATCGAACATGTCGATCGGGCTCGCCGCACCACTCATGAAGAGCTGAATGACTCGCTTCGCCTTTGGGGGATGATGGGGCGAGGCAAGCACACCTGACTGACCAGATGCCGCGTCGGCATCCTCTTGCATGAGCAACGATGACAACGCCAAGGTACCAAAGCCCCAGGCATTCTGCTGCAAGAATTCACGTCGTGAAGGGAACATTCGCAGTCCTGAGGTGCTTAGTCGAGGTAGACGAATTCGCTTTGGTTGAACCAGACGCGACACAAATTAACGAGCCCGTGCTGTTCGGCGAAGCCAGTGAATAGTTCCACTTCGTGCGGCGTCGCCGATCGGCCCAGCGTAAGCTGAATGCCACGTTCGATCTGCCGCGGAAGGGTGTCGGCCTCTTGCTGCAGTCGCGCGGCGAATGCCTCGGACATGGCCAACTGGAACGGATTGTTGAGCATCGAAAGGGCCTGCAGCGCCGTCAGTGTCTCGCTTCGCTTCGGCGTGCTTTGCGAGGAGTCGGCACAGTCGAGCGTCGTCATGTAGGGATCGGGCTGCGACCGAACCACGAACCGATAAATACTGCGGCGATGCGAAGCAGGGTCACGCGGGTCGAACTTGTGATACTCGTAGTGCGGCGAGTGGGCTTCCTTTTCGAGCTCAAAAAGAAAGTATCCTGGGCCACCCATCTGCAGGTTCAAGCGTCCGCTGACGGCCAGGATCGCATCACGGATCTCTTCCGCTTCGAGCCGGCGACGATTCATCCGCCAATAAAACTGGTTGCCACCATCGATCGCGGCGAACTCTTGCTGGTGGTCCGACCGCTGGCGATAGACGCTGCTGTTGACGATTAGTCGATGCAGGTGCTTCATCGACTCGCCATTGTCACGAAACTCAATCGCCAACCAGTCGAGCAATTCCGGGTGCGTAGGCAGTTGCCCCATGCGCCCGAAATCGTTCGGCGAACCGACAATCGGCTGATCGAAATGATGCTGCCAGATTCGATTGACGATACTTCGCCAGGTCAGGGGATGTTCAGGATTGGTAATCCAACGGGCTAGTTGAGCCCGGCGTGCTGCTTCAGGATGGCCATCTGCCAAATCGAACGGTGCCGTGTCGTCGCCTGCTAGTGGCAATGCCCCTGGAATGGCTTCTTCGCGCGGATAAGTCACGTTGCCGCGATGCAAAACGTGAACCGTGCGCGGGGTGCCTTCGGTTGGCTGAAAACTTCCCTGTGGCTTGAAATGAGTTGCCGCTGCATAAACCATCTTGCCGGTCGGAAGTGATTTCAGCTTCGCTTCGGTCTGCTGAAGTTGCTGCTGGAGGGTCTGTCGACGTGTCGTTCGTTCTGGCGTGTTGATCTGGCTTTCGATGCGAGCCAATTCCTGTTGGACCTCTCCGATCGCTCGGGCTGGCGACGTTTCAAAAGGCTGTGGCCAGCGTCCATCGGTCAAGTTCGCCCGCCCCCAACGAATCGGGGCCTCGATCGAATCCAAGGCAGTCACTTCCGCGCCGGCTGCCAGGTTGCCGCCATTCGCGTCGAGTAGTTCAACTTCGGATAGTGCGAAGATAAAGTCGTTCTGCCGCGGAGCAAGCTTCGTTGCCGTGATGCGAATGAACCGGGCCGTGACCTCGGTGTTTACTTCATAGGTTGCCAGCAGCGGATTGGGATAGTCGCGACTCGTTTCATCTGCCAGCGTTGTGGCGTTGGTCATCGCGGGGTCGGAGGAGGCTTCGACTTTGAAGCGAACCGGAAAGCCGAAACCAGGACCGATGCCGGCGTAGTCGTCGTAGCAGGGATGAAGCACCACACGAGCCAACTCGACCGGTGCCCCCAGGTCAATCTGCACCCACTTGGCCTGATCCGCGTTCGCTTCGATCCGGCTATGGTAACCATGCTCGGCGACCGGTCTCTTCGGGCGATGCTGTGCTTGGAGTGATTTCAATTCAGCTTGAAGCTCTCGCAGACGCAGTCCGCCGGCGGTTTCCATTTCCCGATCGAGCGAAGCCAACTGCTGCAGAGCGTGTTGTTTGTGCTCGGCGAGTTCGAGCCGTTGTTGTTCGATCGCAGGATCGAGGTCGTATGCTCGTTCGGCTCGGTCGACGGCGGCGAAGACTGCTTGCAGTCCGTAGTAATGTTGCTGGGTATAAGGATCAAACTTGTGATCGTGGCAACGGGCACATTGGATTGTGACGCTGCAGAAGGTGTTCATCGTGTTCGAGACCATTTCGTCACGATCGAGATTTCGGGCCATCTTGCCATCGATCTTGGTCGCCGGGACTTCGACGTGGCCGATAAAGTCCCACGGGCCTGCGGCGATGAACCCCAGGCCGAGGATGCCATCGGCTTCGCCAGGATAGAGCGTGTCGCCAGCGATCTGTTCCTGGACGAATCGCGTGTAGGGTTTATCTTCGTTGAACGAGCGAATCACGTAGTCGCGATATGGCCAGGCATTGCGCCGCAGCTTGTCTTTATCGTATCCGCAAGTATCGGCGTACTTCACCACATCCAGCCAATGCCGGGCCCAGCGTTCGCCATAGTGAGGCGACTCCAAGAGATATTCGACAAGCTCCGCGTACGCTTCGTCGTCGCTTTCCAGCTTGGTCGTCCAATGACGCATCTCGTCGGGCGTTGGCGGCAGGCCGATCAAATCGAAGTAAAGTCGCCGGACCAGCGTGCGTGCGTCGGCCTCGGCAGAGAGCTGAAGGCCATGTTCCTGCTGCTTGGCGATGATGAAGGCATCGATTGGAGTGCGAACCTTCGCGGCAAGCTCGCCGGGAATCGCTGGCACTTCCGGACGCTTCAGCGGCTGGCGAGACCACCAGGTATCGTTCGCCTTCAAAGCGACCCCGTCCGGCCAATCGGCACCAGTAGCGATCCAGCGGCGGATCGTTTCGACTTCCTCTTTGCTTAATGGCGTGCCCCCTTTCGGCATCTCCGGTTCGTCGCCGCTGATGTAATCGAGCAGGACGCTGGCATCGGGTTGTCGCGGGACGATTGCCTCGCCGCTTTCGCCGCCAGCGAATGCCGCTTGGGCACTTGCCAGCGATAGCCCACCCTCTTGCTTCTTCGGGTTGTGGCAACGGACGCAGTGGTTCGACAGGATCGCTCCGACCGAGTTCTCAAACGTTTCGGCAGGCAAGGGTTCGGCAGAGGCAATCGAACCGACCAACGCACACGCGAGCCAGCAAACTGCGGACAGCCATCGTGGAGAAGAGATCGACATAAGGAGGGCTCGTCAGGGAAGCTGGGGCGACTTCGATGTCGCGGAAGCAGACGAGTGCTGCTGCGTCCAAGTTTGCCATGACGGGTAGGTCGAGAGCAAGAAAAAAAATAGGTAGGCATTCTGTCGGGGGAGAAGCCGCCGAAGGGAGCGTTCCGCTGCACTAAGAAGGAGAATCTAAGGCGTAGGGAGGAGGAAACCGAAATAGGCCCACCTCTGGGGACATTTTTGAGGAGCCGCGCCGCCGAGAGTTTTCGTTTTTTTCTAAAATTACAACGAGAATTGAATGAATTGAGGATGAATCGCATTGAACGACCCCAATCGGTGACCTGTGAAAATATCCCCTCAGAATGAGCAGTTTGTTCGGCTGTACGCCCGCGACGAAGGGCGGCTGCGGCGCTATGTCGCGTCGTTGGTCCCTTCGACAGCCGACGTGGATGATGTGTTGCAAGAGACAGCTATCGCGTTGATGCGCAAGTTCGAGCAATACGACGACGAGCAACCCTTCTTTAACTGGGCGTGCCGCTTTGCACTGTACGAAGTGTTACAGCATCGCAAGCGATCGAACACGCGTCGTCGCCATTTCTCGGATGAAGTGGTGGAAGCGATCGCCGCAGAGTATCAGCAGCATCAGCAGCAATCGGAAGAACGCAAGAAGGCCCTGGCCGATTGCCTGCACAAGTTGGATTCGCAAGATCGTCGGCTCGTAGAGCTACGATATTTCAGCGAAGAAACGATCGACAGTCTCGCCCAGCGAATCGGCGAACCTGCCGCGAAGTTGTATCGCTCGCTGGCACGGATTCGCTATGCGTTGGCTTTGTGCGTCCGTGAGACGATCGCTGCGGAGGCCACCTCATGAGCACGCCGATGGATCCCAAGCAGGCCCGCGAACTTTGCGATCTGATTTCGACTTTGGTCGAAGGTTCGATTACTGACGAACAGTTCGCCCGGCTCGATCGGTGGCTGAAGGAAGACGCAGAAGCACGTCAGATTTACCTCGACTATTTGCAGTTGCATGGCGACCTGGGTGAGTTCGCGTATATCACCTGCGAACCAGAACCGATCCAGCCCGTCGAGAAGCTGCCCCAACTTCCGGTCCATGTCCCGGTGGAGGAAAGCAGACGCCTGCCAGAGTGGATGATCTCGCTCTCGGTCGCGCTGCTTCTGCCGTTGGCTGTCGTCGTCGGCATGATGTTGCCGCGCGGTGGCGATCCGCTGATCAGTCCCACGTCGCCAATCGCGGCCAATAGTGGCGTGACCTATCAGGTCTTTTTCGCGAACGTCGCGCATGCCAAGTTTTACGGACAGCTACCCCCGGCGATTCGTTCGCAGTTGGTTCCCTTGAAGGACTACGTGCTGCTGGAAGGAATGGTCGAACTCGAGTTCCCTCGGGGGGCTTCCACCATTATCGAAGGCCCAGCGGTCTTTCGGGTCGAATCGGATCAAAGGCTTTCGCTCGACGTCGGACGTTGTAGCGTGCATGCCCCTGCGGGAGCCGAAGGGTTCGAAATCGCCACGCCGGAGATCAACGTGGTGGATCGCGGGACGCGCTTCTCGGTGAACGTCCTGGAAGGCAACATCACCGATGTTCAGGTGATCGAAGGGGCCGCCGACGTTTATCGTAAACCAACTAAGGATACGACAACCACGTTGGAGCCGCAGTTCGAGCGACGCTTGAACCCGGAAGATGCCCTGCGGTTCTCGCAATCGAATCGAGCGAACCCACAGCCGTTGCCATTCGAGGCCAGCCAATACCAACGGCAACTGCCAGATCGAATCGTTTCGTACGACGGGACAACCGATGCCAAAGGTCAGGTCGATGAACTGCTGAGTATCTCGATGCAGCGGGGCGGCAAGACGACCACAATTTCGATCGAAGACTTGATCCTATCGCGAGTGACCTGGTACCAGGCCCAAGAGAACGTTGGCTATTTGATTGGCGGTAAAGAACTGCCAGAGCTACGGGCCGACTTTGCGTCCGATCGTAGTTTGCGGACTGGTCTGATCAACATGGGTGGCAGCCCTGAACCTTTGGCTTCCGACCCGAAGATGACGATCGATGTCGACGCGAACGACTTCGGCACACCAGGCATGGCGGTGATGTTCGATCGCCCGGTCCGCAACGGACCTGGGGCCGACATTGTGTTCTTCGAGATTCAAACCTATTCCAATCCGATCGAAGGGGACGCGTTTCACGTCAGCCCTTTGAAGTTCACCGAGGGTCTGCGTTCGCACACGATCACCCAGTACGACTTGACGATGGAATCGCCCGAAGCGTTGTGCGTGCAACCGACCTGGTTGTATCGCAGCGATCAGGCCCCCAAGTCATTGGAACAACTGGAGCAGTTGCCTTTCGATTCCGTCGAACAGTCGACCCGTTTTGACGCGATCGCGGTTGGTATCGATTTGTCTGATCTTGGCTACCCCGAAGGAGCATTGGTCGAAGGCCTGTTCTTTCAAGACGCCATGGACAACGAAGACGCGGTCGACCCGGTGTTCATTGCCGGTTTACCTGACGAGCCCAGCTCATAAGACTCCTCCGAGAATCCTAACGGAATGTGGCCAGCTTTCCGCAGTGGCACGTTCCGAATCCCGACTATTCCTCCTTATCCCTCATTCGCAGGAATCCTTTCTATGAAATCGCACTTCGTTTCGCCTCGGCGACGTGGATTCACGCTCGTCGAATTGTTGGTCGTCATCGCCATCATCGGTATCTTGATCGCGCTCCTCTTGCCGGCTGTGCAGCAAGCCCGAGAAGCGGCTCGCCGCATGCAGTGCTCGAACAATCTAAAGCAGATGGGCCTGGCGTGTCACAACTATATGGACACCCACCAAGGTTATCTGCCGCCAGGATCGATGTATGTATTGCAGTCAGGCCAGTGGGACTCACACGGCTGGGCCGTGGCGATTCTGCCTTACATCGAACAGAACGCGTTGTACGACGGTTACGACTTCTCGCAGGGACCGCAAGCCACCGTTCATCAGAACATCCGCCGAACGGTCGTGTCTGGATACATTTGCCCGAGCTTCCCAGGTGCCTCGAAGAACTCGTCCGGCAGTGCGTTTTCGGATGGTGCTTTGCTCACCTACCAAGGCGTGGCCGGCGTTTACTACAACAACTCGACGCTCGATCGCAACCTGCCCGGCAACGCAGGCCACGGCATGATCACCTCGAACGGTGTCTTTCGTCTGAACGGTCCGCGTCGTGCGGCCGAGCTGACTGACGGCATGAGCAACACCGTCATGATCGGCGACTATAATCACGCCGACCGAACCGGCGTGAACAGCGGCTACCCGGGCAACGTTCGCGTCTGGATCATGGGCACGACCGATGTCGCCAAGGGGGCTCTCTACAACATGAAGATCATCTACGAAGACACGATCAATTCGCGTCGCGATCGTAACGATGGTGTGGCGTTCAATCACTTGCCTTTCGGTAGTCAGCATCCTGGCGGAGCGAATTTTGTCGCCGCCGACGGAAGTGCCCACTTCATTCCGGAAACGATCAACTTCGACGTCTACCGTGCGATCGGCACGATCAACGGTAGCGAAGCCTTGTCGATTCCATAAGAACATCCCACCTCCCATTCCTTGTCCTGACATTATCTCGTGGCGGAACGGTCGCCACGAGTTCGGAGTGAATCATGCGTAGCCTATCCCTTGGTCTGTTGTTTGTGGCAGTCTTGATGCTGCCCGGCTGTGGCAGTAGTGGCTCTTTGGAAACAGCACCGGTAACCGGCGTCGTGAACTACAACGGTCAACCGCTGAAGTTTGGTACGGTCAGCTTTCGACCTGCGGCTGGTTCGCCTGCGACCGGCACGATTCAAAGCGATGGCACCTTCACCTTGTCGACCTACGGCAATGGCGATGGCGCGATCATCGGAATGAACGAAGTCTTGGTGACCGCGACCGATCGCGATGCGGGCACGGCTGGTGAAGTGGCCGAGAATACGGAGATGACTGCCCCGAAGATGCTGATTCCGCAGAGGTACACCAGCTTCTCGACCAGCGAACTGTCGGCCGATGTAGTGGCTGGCAAGACGAATACCTTCACGTTCAATCTAATGGACAAATAAGTCCTTCTTCCCGCCTCGACTTTCCCACCTAACTTGCTTCCCGAATGGAAATCTTACCCATGACGTTCCTTCAGAGAATCTCGCTTGGATGTCTCGCCGGCATCTCGACCGTGTTTCCTCTTACCGTCGGCATGGTTCATAGCGAAGAACCGATCGCCTCTTGGGAATTTGGTACCGAAGAACAGTCCCCGCTCAAGTCGGTGGGAGGCGTTCATCGCGATGTCCCTGGTCCGCGTCCGCCTGCTTATCCCGACTTTGCCGAGAACAACACGGCAGTCGACTTCGATGGTAGCGGAGCTCGCTTCACCTTTGCCGATCTGGGACCTGAGAGCCCGTTCGACTTCACCAACGGTGACGAGATCACGCTCGAAGCGTGGGTCGATGTTCGCGATCTGAAGGAAGGGGAGAATACCTACGTCATTGGCAAGGGACGTACCGGCCGGGCCGGCTTCATGCCCAACAATCAAAACTGGGCACTACGAATGCGCCGCGTGAATGGGATGGCCTGCGTCAGCTTCCTGTTTTCGACGCCTCCGAACGGCGATGGCAAAGACCCTTGGCATCGATACACCTCGACGACTGGCTTCATCCCGAACAGCGAGTGGCATCATGTTGCCGCAACCTATCGGTTTGGTGATCCGAAGAGCGTAGCGACGTGGATCGATGGTCAGAAGGTGCCTGGTAAGTGGGATATGGGGGGTGCCACCGAAAAGGCCCCAGTCGTGGACGACGACGAAGTCTGGATTGGCTCTTCAATGGGTGGTGCTGCTTCGACGAGCTTCCGCGGAGGCCTCGACTCGATCGCCATTCATCGCCAGGTTCTCGACGACGCCACGCTGAAGAAGCGTTATCGACGCGTCGGCGAGGCGGTCGTGATTGGCCCGGCACCAGAAACGATGCCAGAGCTTGGCAAGTTGCCTGCCGATCAGGTCGCCGTTTCGTTCTTCGAAGACTTCCCGGCCCACGATCGTTGGTTGATGTCGAACGAAAGCTGGCCGGAAGCTGCCCAGACCTGGAATGGCGAGGCCTTCCTGCTGAATCATCTTCCCCAGCGATACGACGCATGGGGTATTCGCGATAGCTGGAAAGCTCCGGTCGTCGTGCGGATGGCTTCCGACGTGCAGCTTTCGCCAGGCAACCACACGCTGCTGATGCGTGCCCGCGGCCTGGCTCGCGTGTGGGTCGATGGTCAGTTGGTTGCTTCGACGAAACCTCTTTCCGGTTCGCCTGATGGGGAAGAGCCGATCACGCCGGTCTCCGAGCCCCCAGCACCGGGGCATCGTCCGAAGTGGCATCGCTGTCAGGAGGTGACGGGCGACTTTCAGGTAAAAACGATTGGCCCGGTCCGTGTTGTCGTCGAAGCGATGGCAGGCGGAAAACGCTTTCGTGTCGATCCAGGCGAACTGACTATCGCAGTCAGTAGCGACGAAGGGAAGACCTTCCAGGTGCTGCGTCCGGCAGCATTGGCTGGCGATCCGTTGCCATTGACCAACGTAGCGGTTGAAGCGGAACTTCGCCGTGTGAAAACCTCGCTGGAACAACTCAATCGCCAGAAGCGTCACGCGGCGGCGAAGGGGCAAGATGCTTATTGGCAGAAACGTCACGAAGCCGGCCAGGCCTGGCTGGCAGAGCATCCAGCACCAGAAGTTCCGACTCCAAAGACCCAAGTTGAAAGCCCCGTCGATGCGTTTATCGTCGCCCGTATCGAAGAAGTAAAGGCTTCGCAAGGGCAGGGGGGCACGACCGATGTCAGCTACTTCCATAAAGAAGTGCTGCCGATTTTGAAGTCGGAGTGCATTCGCTGCCATGGCGAGAAAGACAAAGGAGGCCTCGCGCTGAACTCGCGTGAATTGGCCATGCTAGGTGGCTTCTCCGGTGAGCCCGCGATCACTCCTGGCGATCCGCATGCCAGCGAGATGATCGCACGTATGCGAAGCGAATCGGCCGAAGAACGCATGCCACCGACAGGCAAGCCGCTACCAGAAAAGAAGATTCAGATCCTCGAAAAGTGGATCACCGACGGAGCAATCTGGCCAGAGGTTCAATTGACCGAAGCCCAGACCGAACGCTCAGCCATCGTCGACGACACAACCTTCCTGCGTCGTGCTTATCTTGATACGGTCGGTGTTCCGCCAACTGCGGAAGAAGTTCAGAAGTTCCTCAGTGATTCGTCGCCGGACAAGCGTTCGCAGTGGATCGATCGCCTGCTGGACGATCCTCGCTGGGCCGATCATTGGGTCAGCTATTGGCAAGATCTGCTGGCGGAAAACCCGACGATGATCAACGCGACGTTGAACGCAACGGGACCATTTCGCTGGTTTCTTTACGATTCGCTTCGCGACGACAAATCGCTCGATCGCATGGTGACGGAACTGATCATGTTGCGAGGCAGCTCGGCCGACGGTGGTAGTGCCGGCTTCGGTCAGGCCGCCCAGAACGACTCGCCGTTTGCCGCCAAGGGGCATGTGGTTGCCAGTGCGTTCCTTGGTTTGGAAATGCAATGTGCTCGATGCCATGACTCGCCCTACCATTCGACGACGCAAAAGGACCTGTACTCGCTGGCCGCGATGTTCTCGCGGAAATCAGTGACGGTTCCGAAGTCGAGTACCGTTCCGCCAGGCTTCTTTGAAAGCAAGCAGCGTGAGTCGTTGATTCAGGTAACGTTGAAGCCGGGCGAGAGCGTCACGCCGACTTGGCCATTCGCCAAAGTCACCGGGGCGGCCGACGACCAAGCACTTCAGTCGTTGATGCAGAACGGTTCTGATTCTCGCGAGAAGCTGGCAACACTGATCACCGCGCCGCAGAACGAACGCTTCGCGAAGGTGATGGCGAATCGCATCTGGCGCCGACTGATCGGAGCTGGGATTGTCGAACCTCCACACGACTGGGAAGGCAACTTGCCGAGCCATCCGGAACTGTTGGAATGGTTGGCGAAGGAACTAGTGGCCAGCAACTACGACGTGAAGCATTTGACCCGTGTGATTATGAACTCGGAGCTATACCAGCAAGAGGCGATCGGTCACAACCTAGATGCCGAACCAGGACAGCGATTGTTCAACGCTCCGGAACGTCGTCGCATGACAGCCGAGCAGATCGTCGATTCGTTCTACGAGGCAGCCGGTTGCCAGATGGATGTCGAGCAAATGACGCTCGACCCAGATGGTCGCCGCGCGGCGAGCAGTCGTAACACGTTCGGCACGCCTTATCGCAGTTGGATGTTCGTCAGTCTTTCCAACGAACGAGATCGACCAAGTCTGACGTTCCCGCACGCGGCGATGGTGACCGAAGTGCTAACTGCCTTTGGCTGGTCGGCTGATCGTCAGGCGCCGAAGACCGATCGCGAAACCGATCCGAATATTCGTCAGCCCGCCGTGATGGCCAACAGCAATCTGGCAATCACCTTGACGAAGGCGGCTTATCAATCAGAACTGGCCGACTTGGCCGTGAACGCAAAGTCGCCTGACCAGTTGACAGATACGATCTACCTGCGTTTTTTGAGTCGCTATCCGACCGACGACGAGCGTCAACTGTTTCACGATCGTCTAGCGGAAGGCTTCGATAGTCGTTTGCTGCCGAAAGATCAGGTGAAAACGCCAGAGCCGCTGCCGCGTCTGCCGCAAGTGACCTGGTCGAATCACCTTCGATCGGAAGCCAATACGATTCAGCAGCAACATGCCGACCGTGTTCGTCAGGGACCACCTGCCGATCCACGGCTCGAGCCGAAGTGGCGAACTCGCTACGAAGATTTTGTTTGGAGCGTGGCGAACCTGCGCGAGTTTGTGTGGATGCCTTAGTTCGCTAAGCCATCTGCCGCATCGTTTCATTTCAAGCCAAAACGCAAAGCACAGGATCGAATCCTATGAATCCAAATCATTCCTTAAATCGACGTAACTTCCTTGCCGGCAGCGCCGCGATGGCCGGCATGGCGGCCACACCACTGTTTGCGGAATCGAACGCTCCACTGATCCAAGGTCAGGCCGAGCATGTCATCTCCATTTGGTTGGGCGGTGGCATGGGGCAGATCGATACCTTCGATCCGAAACGGAAAGGGGACCCCGCCAAGAAGGTCGCTGGCTCGTACTACGATTCGATCCCGACGGCAGTCGACGGGGTTCAGGTCTGCGAGTTCTTGCCGAAGATGGCCGGCATCATGGACCGTGTCACGGCCGTGCGAACGGTCCATCATTCGGTGATTGATGAACACGCCGCTGCCACCAACTGGATGCATGTCGGTCGCCCGGTGAGTGGTACCGTCGTCTACCCTTCGTTGGGATCGATCATCGCTCACGAACGAGGCGCCGCTTCCGAGTCCGCGCCTCCTTACGTGTTAATCGGTTACCCGAACAGCTCGCGCGGCCCAGGCTTTCTCGGGGCTCAGCACAGTTATCTTTATCTCACCGAAACAGGTCGTGGCCCCGCTGGGCTTTCGCGACCCGATGCGATCTTGCCAGAGCGTCAGGCTCGTCGCGATCAGTATCTGACCGAGCTGCGTGCTGTCCAGCCGGAAGCACACGACAAGCGTCTGGCAGATTACGAAGCAGCCGCTCGTTTGAGTATGCGACTGAGCGGGCCAGATTTCATGCGAAGCTTCGAGCTCGACAACGAGCCTGCGGAACTGCGTGAGGCTTACGGCGGTGAGTTCGGTCAGCGATGTTTGCTTTCGCGACGTTTGGTGGAACGAGGCGTTCGTTTCATCGAGGTTTCGCACAACTTGAACTTCCTGAACGGTGCTGGCTGGGATGTCCACAATCGCGGCATCCTCGATCAGCACAAGCTGATTGCCGAGATGGACGACGCTGTATCGGCGTTGATCTTGGACCTGGAAGCGAAGAAGCTGCTCGACAAGACGCTGGTCGTCATTACGACCGAGTTCGGTCGGCCTCCGCAGTTCGATGGTGGCGGCGGCCGTGGTCACCAGGGCTCGGCCTTTACGTGCGTGCTGGCCGGCGGCGGCTTGAAGCACTGTGGTGCCTATGGCGAAACGAACGAGTTGTCGCAGAAGATTGTTTCCAGCCCGGTGTCGGTGCCTGACTTCTTTGCGACGATCCATGCATCGCTGGGGATCGACTACACGAAGTCGCTGTACGACGGCGACCGTCCAGTTCCGGTGACCGATGGTGGGCAACCGATCGCCGCTTTGTTCGGTTAAAAGAGGCGGATCTCGAATTCGTCTCGATCCGCGATTAAACTAGGGGCTCCACATTCCTACCTGTTTCGATGGAGCCCCCCATGAATCTTGCCCGCGTATTTCTTTCCCTCTCTCTGTGTGCCTTGCTGGCCACGACGGCACTGGCCGAACCGACGTTCGAGACCGTGCCGGCCCAATTGGTCAAGCCTCGCGAAGGCTTGAGTAACGTCTTAAAGAAGCTGGAAGAAGGCAAGACGGTCCGGGTCGCGTACCTGGGCGGTTCGATCACCGCGGCCAATGGCTGGCGCGTGAAGACGACTAAATGGCTGCAAGAGAAATACCCTAACGCCAAGATCGAAGAGATCCATGCCGCGATTGGCGGTACCGGCAGCGACCTGGGCGTGTTCCGCTTGGAACGTGACGCGTTGGTTCACAAGCCAGACCTTTTGTTCGTCGAGTTCGCCGTGAACGACGGTGGTGCTCCTCCGGAACGCATTTGGAAGGCGATGGAAGGGATCGTTCGCCAGACCTGGGCATTGAACCCTGAAACCGACATCTGCTTTGTCTACACCTTCCGCGTTAACTACGAAGAACCACTGCGCAAAGGGGAATGTCCGCGTGCCGCTTCGGCGATGGAGATGTTGGCCGATCACTACGGGATTCCTTCGGTCAACTTCGCTTTGAAGGTGGTCGAGCTGGAATCTGATGGCAAGCTGACCTTCCAGTCGGATAAGCCGGAAGAAGGAAAGATTCACTTTTCGTCCGACGGCGTCCATCCGCTGGATGCTGGTCACGAGATCTACACCGAAGTCCTCGGCAAGGCGATCGAGCAGATGGCTGCCAACCGTCAGCCGGTCGATCATCAAGCCAAGATGGCTACGCCGTTCGTCGCCGACAACTGGCAGGCCGCCAAGATGGTTCCGCTGAACGACAGCATGCTGACGGGCAACTGGAAGCCGCTGGCCGAAGATGCCTCGCTGCAGCGTGCGTTCGGCAAGCGAATGGGCCAGATCTATGAAGGTAGCGAGCCTGGCAGCAAGATCACCTTCAAGTTCAAAGGTTCGACCGCCAAGATCTATGACCTGCTCGGTCCCGACGGAGGCCAGGTGCTGGTCACCGTCGATGGTAAGCCACACGGCAAGCCGATTCCTCGGTTCGACAGCTATTGCACCTATCATCGGATCGCCACGCTGGGTCTGGCCGATGGGCTCGATCCTAACGAAGTGCATACGGTCACGATCGAAATTCATCCTGACCAGCCAGATCGTCAGCCGGTTGCCTTCCGCTTGAAGGACCCGGAAGTCGAACTGAAGGCTCCGAAGTATCAGGGCACGAATGTGCGTGCCAGCCAGATCCTAGTCCTGGGGGACATCGTTCCTTAAGGTTCGCTTCCGGCGACAATTGATGACTGAATAAAAAGAGGCCTCGCGAACTGAATCGCGAGGCCTCTTGGTTTATCAAGTTGACCGTTGGCATTAGGCCGGCGGCTCTGGCTCGGTTTCTTTGTGTTCTTGCACGTGGATCGGCGAGAGGCCTTCCTTCTGGAGGACCTTCATCACCACGTAGTAGAACACTGGGGTGAAGATCAAACCGAAGCCGGTCACACCCAGCATCCCGCTGAACACCGCCACGCCCAGGGCGTAACGCATTTCAGCACCAGCCCCGTGAGCCCAGAGGAGCGGAGCCACACCGAGCACGAACGCGAAGCTGGTCATCACGATCGGACGCAGACGCGTGGTACAGGCCTGGACGGTCGCTTCGAGCAGCGGCATCCCTTCCTTCTCCATCAGGTCCTTGGCGAACTCGACCACGAGAATCGCGTTCTTACACGCCAGCCCCACGAGCACCACGAACCCAATCTGTACGAAGATGTTCAAGTCCATCTGGGCGATGATAATGCCGGTCAAAGCGGCGAGCACGCACATCGGAACCACCAGGATGATCGTGACCGGAAGTTCCCAGCTTTCGTACTGGGCGGCCAGAATCAGGTAAACCAGGATCACAGCACCAATCAATGCCGAGATCGGATTTTGCAGCAAGTCTTTGAACGATGTGAACTGGCTGGCTTGTTCCTGTAGGAACGAGATTTCCGTCCACTCGGCTTCCATCGACGCAGGCAATTCTTCCTGGGCCAGGTTGTTCATGATTTCGAGCACCTGACCGGTACTGATGATCGGCACATTCACGCCGTTGATGGCGGCGGCCGGGAAGTTGTTGTAGCGGTTGATGAACATTGGTCCGACGCTGTCTTCGATCTTGCAGATCGATCCCAGCGGAACCATGCCGCCCGAGCGCCCTTTCACCTTCAACTGCTTGACTGAGTCCGAGTTGACGCGGAAACGGGATTCGGCCTGAACGTTGACTTGCCAGGTACGTCCGAAGCGATTGAAGTCGTTCACATAGGTACCACCCATGTAGACCTGCAACGCGTCGAAGACGTCGTTCAGTTCGACCCCCATCGCCTTACACTTCTCGCGGTCGATATCGATATACAACTGCGGCGTGCTGGCACGGAAGCTACTAAAGGCAACGACGATGCCTGGCTGATCGAGTGCCGCGTTGGCCAGGCGATCGGCCTGGGCTTGCAGCACGGCATAGCCATTATCGCCACGGTCTTCGACCATCAGCTTGAAACCACCCGCGTTGCCCAGACCATTGATCGGCGGGGCCTCGAAGACGGAGATACGAGCTTCTTCGATCTGGGCGAACTTCTTGCGAAGTTCCATCGCGATTGCTTCCGAAGACTCGGCCGCCGTATGTCGTTCCGAGAACGGATCGAGCACGAGGAAGCCACCACCCAGGTTCGAGGTCACAGCATTCTGCACAAACGACTGACCGGCCACATCGACCACGTGACGCACGCCGTGCGTTTCCATGGCGATCTTTTCGATCTGCTTCATCACGTTGTCAGTACGTTCCAGCGAAGCCGAGTCGGGCAGCTGCACGTCGAAGATCAAGTAGCCTTGGTCCTGAGTCGGAATGAAGCCGCCGGGAACGGTCGTGAAACCGAAGCCAGTCAACGCAATCAAACCAACGTAAACGAACAAGGCGACGAAGCTGATTCGCAGCAGCTTGGCGATTCCCTTGCCATATAGATCGGTCGCCCAATCAAAGGCATTGTTGAACACGCCGAAGATCGCAGCCAACATCTTGTTGACGGTGTGGGCCAGCAGCACGCCTACCACAGCACCTGGAATGAAGAACGCAGCGTCGACAAGGTACTTCAGCGAACCAAGGTCGCTGTCTTTGGCGGTGATGAACATGTTGCCGAGCCAGGCCGTCAGCATGCCGAACAAGATGGCGATCCCCCACCAAGGCAACGCTTCGCGATCTTTGGTGTGGTCTTCGCCTGGTTTCGGATCGCTAAAGATCGATGTCGCACGAGCCGGCGTCATCGTCATGGCATTCAAAGCGGAAATAAGCATTGCTGCGGCGATCGTCAACGCGAACTGACGGAAGAACTGCCCGGTGATCCCTCCGAGGAAGGCACTTGGGAAGAACACGCTGGAAAGCACCAGGGTGATCGCGATGATCGGGCCGGTGATTTCCGCCATGGCATTGATGGTGGCCTCGCGGACTTTATAGCCCATGCCTATCCATCGCTCGATATTTTCAAGCACCACGATCGCGTCGTCGACCACAATACCAATGGCCAGCACGAGCCCGAACAAGGTTAAGTTGTTCAGCGTGAAGCCCATCACCATCATGATGGCGAACGTACCGATCAGCGACACGCCGACGTCGATCAGGGGCAGCATCACGGCCTTCCAGTCTTGCAGGAAGAGCAACACCACGATCGCCACCAGAATGATGGCGTCACGCAGCGTCTTGAACACTTCTTCCACCGACTGTTCGATGAATGGCGTGGTGTCGTAACCGATTTCGTATTCCAGACCTGGTGGGAAACGCTTCTTCAGTTCTTCCATGCGGGCCTTCACCCGTTCGCCCACATCCAGGGCGTTCGACCCAGGAAGCTGAAACACACCCAGACCTGCGGATGGCATCTGGTCGAGGCGGCACAACGTGTTTTGGTTCTTGGCACCCAGTTCGACGTAACCGACGTCGCTGATGTGCGTGATCTGACCATCTTCGCCCGTCTTGACCACGATGTCGGCGAACTGTTCTGGCGTGGTCAATCGACCGAGCGTGGTCATGGTCAACTGCATTTCCTGTCCCTTGGGGACCGGAGGCTGACCAATCTGACCGGCGGCGACTTGGATATTTTGTTCTTTCAGCGCTGAGACCACTTCACCGGCGGTCATGTTTCGCGAGGCCAACGCATCGGGGTTCAACCAGATACGCATGCTGTAGTCTTGCTGACCCAGAATCTGCACGTCGCCCACGCCGTCGAGGCTGGCCAGCTGATCGCGAATCTGAATGGTGGCATAGTTGCTCAGATAAAGGTTATCGAGCAGCGGCTTGCCGGTTTCAGGGTCGTCCTTCGAGTAGAGGTTGACCGCCAGCAGAATATTCGGCGACTTCTTTTTCGTCGTCACGCCGGTTTGTTGCACCACGTCGGGAAGCAGCGGCACGGCTTGTGCGACGCGGTTTTGCACCAACACCTGGGCCATGTCGAGGTCGGTTCCCAGGGCGAAAGTGACCGTCAGGGTATAGCTGCCGTCACTTGCCGATTGCGACGACATATAGAGGGCGTCTTCGACACCCACCACTTGTTGTTCGATCGGAGCGGCGACCGTTTCGGCCACCACGTCGGCACTTGCACCAGCATACTGACAGGTCACCGAAACCGTTGGTGGTGCGATTTCGGGATACTGGGCGATCGGCAACAGGTAAAGACAGATCGTGCCTGCCAATACGATGACAATCGAGATCACCCAGGCAAAAATCGGGCGGTCGATAAAGAAGCGAGCCAGCACGGTGTATTCCTTCGTCGTTAGTTAACGGCTATGAGCTTAAAAGGTTTCCACTACCAGGTAACTGGCTACGACTGGTCAGGGTTTTCGGAAGCAGGGGCTGCCTCCGAAGCGTTCGGGGTGGCCGGCTGATCCCCTACGTCATCAGCCGAATCAGCGGCAGGTGCCTCGGTATCGGTTTGGGCGTTCTGCAAGATCTTCTTATCGATTGGCGGAGGTTCTGGCATAGTGCCGTCGTGCGGAACGACTGGCTTGTCAGGTCGAACCAGCAGCGTACCGTTGATGATGACCTTCTCGCCTTTCTTCAAGCCGCTCGTTATGACACGCAGCTTGCCTTGCTTCGTGCCGAGCGTAACGCCGCGGCGCTGGGCGATGCCTTTGTCGTCGAGGACGTAGACATAGCGATCACTTTGATCCGCACCGATTGCTGCTTCCGGAACGAGAACCGCGTTGTACGGAGGACCTGCGGCGACCTTGATACGGGCAAACAGGCCAGGGCGAAGGGCACCATTGGGGTTCGGTACCACGGCACGAACGGTCAACGTGCCGGTGCCAGCGGTGACCTCGTTCGAGCCGAAGTCGATCGTCCCGAGATGTGGGTATTCGGTTCCGTCAGCCAGCATGATCTCGACAGGAATCTTACGATCTCGCAGCGAGCCATCGTCGACACGGCCACCATTGGCTGCGGCGGCTTGTTCGATGTAATGCAGCAATGCGAGTTCGTCGATGTCGAAGTAAACGTACATCGGATCGACCGACACAATCGTGGTCAGCAGGGTAGGGGCCCCGACGCCACTTTGCACCAGGTTGCCCTTGGTGACGTAGGTACGGTCGATGCGGCCACTAATGGCGGCGGTGATCGTGCAATAGTCGAGGTCGACCTTGCGAGCAGCCACGTTGGCTTCTGCCGCGGCGACCTGGGCGTTGGCTTCGTTCGCGGCCGCAACGCTCTCATCGTAAAGTTCCTGGCTCACAGCACCGCTGCCAACCAGCTTCTCGTTACGGGCCAAAGTTGCTTCCGCCAGCTTTGCCTTGGCTTGATACAAGGCAACCTGCGAAACGGCCTGGTTGTATTCGGCCTGATAGGTTCGCTTGTCGATCAGGAACAGCAGTTCGCCTTCCTTCACGTTGGCACCATCCTGGAAGGCAACCTCTTGCAGATAGCCCGAGACCTTCGCGTAGACGTCGACCGATGAAACAGCCTCGACATGCCCGGTGTATTCATCGAAGTCGACGACTTGTCGTTCAATGGCCGGGGCAACGGTCACTTGCGGTGGTTCTGCCTTGGGCATTTGTCGACGGCGGCCGCAGCCTGCGACGGTCAAGACAACAACTGCCAAAATGGTGGCCAGGCGAAGCAAATCCAGCTTCATTTTCTGCTTCCCGTTGATATTCCAGTTGAAGGTCAGGCAATCGGAAGCAGGCAAGGTCAGGCCGCACGGGGCCAACCACGCATCGGACTCCCTTCATAAAAAGGGAAAGCTCCCGAATTTGTGCACCTAACAAGATACCACGCATTTCAGACTGAAATCAGATTCCCCGACCTTGCGATCATAAATTCGCGCGATCGAACGAACTTCCCCTCTTCGATGGCCAGGCCGGCATGCTCTAGGAGGTCCTTCTGGCAGCCGCCTACCCCCATAAACTCGGGCAGGGGAGCTTTCTTTAACCGTCTGAAATCAAGATTTCAAAAGGGCCAGAAGCGGGCTTAAGTCGACGAGCCGATTGTCCGAGGAAAGAATTTTCACCCGCCCTGGAATCGACTATTCAGGGTTGGTGGGGTTATGCAGCTTCGCTTGTGTGGCTTCGATAAACTTCTCGAGAATTGGAAACAATTCGTCAAGTTGAGCGTTGAATTCAGAGAGCTGCTCTTTGCCGGTCGAGAAGTCCATTTCCGAGCCCTGGGTCTCTAAACGCTGGGCAATCAGCGACACATTTTTTTGTTGAAAGAATTGCAGGGCGCTCTTCAGCTTGTGCGCAGCCATGCAAAGTTCAGTTCCGTTGGAGTCCTGAAATGCTCGACGAATTCGATCCTGACTCTCCCGCATTTCGGGGAGATAAGCCTGGACGATTTCGAGCAAAGCCCCCTCGTCGTTCCCCAAGCGTCGTTTCAGGTTGTCCCACGGCACCAACGAGGATTCAGCCGAGTCGACGATCTGGGTGCTGGTTTCTGGCTCGGTGGCTGGCACCACCGCGTCGGTCTCGGCCGATTCGCCATTGGCGACCAGGATCGCGTGGTGGATGGCCTTGTTCAACTCTTTCAGCGAGAGTGGCTTCGAGACGTAACTGTCGACGCCCGCATCAAGGCAGCGAGCCTGATCCAACGGCAAGGCGTGCGCAGTCGTCGCCACGATCGGCATGTGCTGTCCTGACTTCTGTTCCGCTTTACGAATTTCTTGCGTGGCGGTCAGGCCATCCATTTCTGGCATCTGGACGTCCATCAGAATGACATCGAACGATTGCATTTCCAGCAGTTCGAGCACAGCCTTGCCTGTCTCGGCGATCGTGATCGTATGGCCGAAACGCTTCAGCATCGCCAAGGCAACTTTCTGATTGGGGCGACTGTCTTCCGCCAGCAGAATGTTCAGTGGCCTCAGGACCAGGGTTTGCTCTTCGGCTTGCTGCTGCTTTGTCTGAAGATCATGCGAACGTTCGATCAGGCCCATGCCGACTGCGATTGCTTCGACCACTTCGGAAGGCCGGGCCGGCTTCATGATACGCGAACAGATGTTGAGATTCCCTGGGGGATCGAGCTCGTGCAGATCACTGGAGGAAACCAGGATCGCGATGGGATTGCCATATTTCTCTGGGGCCCGACGAATTTCGCTGATAAGTTCGATACCATCTTTGTCCGGCATACGCATATCGGTCAGCAGGACATCGAACGGCCGATTGCCATCCATACCAACTTTCATCTGTTGCAAGGCATCGTCCGCGGTCTCGGCCGCCTGAGGCGAAAGACCTTGGGAAGCCACGATACCGACAAGCGTTTCCAGGTTAATAATGTTGTCGTCAACAACCATCACACGCTTGCCAGCCAATTGGTCGGCGTACGAGTGCCAAGCCGGTTCCGCTTGCGTTTGACTGGCCCGAAGCCGGGTCGTGAAGCGGAATACGCTGCCGGTCCCAGGCTCGCTGGTCACCGAGATTGCTCCTCCCATCAGATGAACCAGCCTCGACGAGATCGTCAGTCCCAAACCCGTTCCGCCAAACTTTCGCGTAAGCGAATTGTCGGCCTGCTCGAAGACGTTGAAGATCGATTCGAGCTTGTCGCTGGGGATGCCGACGCCCGTGTCGCGGACGGTGAACTGCAGTTCGACGATATCTGAAGTGTCGCCTTCAGAATAGATCCGTGTGCAGCCAACATCGATCTGGCCGCTTGGTGTGAACTTGATGGCGTTACCCACCAGGTTGAACAGAATCTGGCGGATGCGTCCGGCATCGCCATGCACGGCTTCCGGAACATTGCTATCGACATGATAGACCAGGTCGAGCGGCATTCCGGAAGTCTTCTGCGAGAGTGGTTTCAGGACGTTGGCGATCAACTCACGCGGCTGAAAGTCGCCATCGCTGAGCTTCAGCTTGCCTGCTTCGATGCGTGAGAAATCGAGGATGTCGTTGATGATTCGCAGCAGCGAATTCGACGCGTCGGAAACGGTCAGCAAGTAGTCACGCTGGTCGGATGTCAGCGAAGTTCGCAGGACGGAGTCGGTCAGGCCGATGATGGCATTCATGGGCGTGCGAATTTCGTGACTCATGTTCGCCAGGAACTCGCTCTTCGCCCGATTGGCTTCTTCGGCATTGGCTCGGGCTGCCTTCGCCGACGCTTCGCTGTCCTGCAGTTCGTGGTAAAGATTCCGGGCGACCGCTTCGTTGCGACCCATCGACCAGACGATGCTGACCAGCAGGAACGTCAGAATCGTTCCGCCAACGCCGATCAACGACGGGGTGACTCGGTCGATACGCAATTCGAAATTTGGCGAACTTCGCGTAACAATAATCCAGTGTCGCCCACCGGCGATAATTTCGGTTTCCTTGCGAAATAAGTTCCAACCCCATAAAGCAACCTCGTCGACCGTTGGTGACTGCGGCACCTCGAACGCATCTTCGTAAAGTGTCGTCGGGTCGCTAGGGTCGTCGGCATCTAGAATTTCAATTTCCAAAAGGCCCTGGTTGAGCTTGTCGATTCCGTCGAGAGTCTCGTTCAAAATGATTGGCGAATAGAGCAAGCCGATCAGGTTCTCTTCACGTTGATTCGGCGTGTCGACAGGGGCGTCCAGCTTATAGACCGGCAAGTAATAGAGAAACCCGCTCGTTTTCTTGTCGTCCTGCAATAGTTCGATTCGCCCGGTAATTTGCGGCTTGCCGGACATCATCGCCTTTTCAGCGGCTTTACGCCGAGTCGGTTCCGAGCCAATATCGAATCCCCACGCCGCGCGATTTCGATCGAGGGGATAAATATGCTTGATCACGTAAAGATCTGGGGCGTTACTGGGACTGATGACGTCGAAATCTGGGGCATCATCCTTCCGTTCGGCCGCGATGAAATTATCGAGATCGCTTCGCATCACCCGTTGAATCAACCCGATGCCGATGGCACCGGGGAACTCTGTTTCGATGTCACGCGACTCGACAAATGTCTCGAACTCTTTTCGGGTCACCTCTTCGCTGGCGAGGTACAACCCACGGGCCCCGCGCAAACCGTAAACGATTCGATTGATCCGGCGTCCAATTTCATCGACGGAAAGCTCTGTCAGGTGTTGGAAACGAGACTGGTTGATTCGATAGATATTCGACTGGGAATCAAGAACCAGAACGGATGTTACAAAGAAACCCAGCAACAAGGTTCCGGTGATGAACATCGCCATCCAGCGAGCACGAGCCAGTTCGCGTCGAATCTGGTTCGCCGCGTCACGACTGCGGATCGACGCGCCGGAGTGTTCGATCAGCCAGATTCCTGAGGCGAGTACAACCAACAAAATGGCGGTGTGAATTGCGGTTGTGGAAAAGATACTCCCGCTACGAAGGCCCGAGGCTCGCACGATGTAAAGCACGACGCCAATCGCGCCAAACAAGCCGCCCAATGCCAGGAGTCGTTCGCCAAATTTTCTTTTTCCGTGCAAGCTTAGCAGAAAGCCGCCGGATAAGAGCGATAGGCCGATGGCGGTCCCGGTCGACATCAGTCCCGGCAGTTTTCCCCGGGCAACAGATCGTGGGTCCGCACTGACCAGCGTATCGATCCCGAACTGAACATTGAACAGGTTCTCGAAAATGCTGGCGAATGACAGCAGCAAAACCAACCAGCCCAGAACTTCTGGCAAGCGACTGCGAAGGTGATATGCCAGGATCGATTGAGACCGAAGCAATCCGGCGGCGGCTAGCATCGCCAGGCCCAGGGCCGTGTTGAACTTCATCGTTGGCAGGCCTGCGATCAGCGATCGTAAGGTAGTCCACTCGGCCGGCCAGGCAATCATGACGATCGCTGCGACGACAAGGGCGACCGCCAACAGCAATCGCGCTGCCATCACCCACCACGCAACCGAGATTTGTTGCGATTGCTCGGAGGGCTCGGGATGAAACAACGAATTCACCATGATGCAAACTCAAAGACTACGCTCGATGCCGCTAACGCAACGGGCCGCTAAATCGATTCTACAAGACCGTGCATCACGGCAGAGCGAACAGTGATCGACTGGCCGACAACCTGTCGGCTTCGCTCTATGATCAGAAGAGTAGGGTAACTGTTGGACATGATAGGAATCCGATCCTTGTACCTGCGTCAGACTTCCGAAGCGATCACAGTTTTAGGAACGATTTGTGAGCCGCTGGTGGAGAAAAAGAACTCGAGGCAGGCAACACTTCGCCAAAATCCGATAAGCCTCGAAGTGCCGTAACGGCCAGCGTACTTCTGGCGGGTGGCCGATGTCCAGTGTTATTTTAAGGTTTCAATCGTCAATATAAATTGTAGCCTTTTCCGAGGTGGATCACCGTGATATCCAGACGAGAATCTACGCTTTCGTTTCGAAGCCGAATCCCTCGTTGTCTGAGGGGTCTAGCAGTGCGTTACGGGCTACCCGAAAAGTGACTCCGCTGGGGAACCTTACGCCATCGATGATGGTCTCCTTCGACGGGCAGAATATCTTCCCCAGATTCTCTTCGTTTCCAGTGACGGGCAATCATCGGTCGTTGGCCCTGCGAAAGATTTCAGGACGGAAGAGTTCCCGCGAAAGCGGCGTAGACGAAACAGACGTTTTAAATGTGATCCTGGAATTAGATTCCAAATCTGTGGCACTCAGCCGCAACGGTTACCAGCACGAACCAAGGGAGTTTTGGGCTGGCTGGCAAACTTGTTCGATTCTTCATTAACTCTTAAGCAGGCCATTTTGCCCGGTCGAAACATACGAGACGCCGCCCATTAGACGCATCGAAATCAATGCGGTGTTAGTCGCAAGTTATGGCGGCATTAGTGTTTGCGAATTGTTGATGCTGCCTGCCCTGCGGGGCGAGTCCATCCCAACGAGAACCGTTGGAAGATCGGCAATTTCATCTTGGAATGGCCGATGCGTCCGGTAGACAATTATGGTGGTCCTCATCGATTTCAGCTTCGCGTAAACTCGCTGCTTCGTAGAAAGTCGAACGTTTCGAGTCGGTAGCGATGTCGAGAATTGGCCTAGGTGCGTTGTTGATCCATCCGTCACGGTTTGGTGGCGCCGAGACCTATGCGCGGCAATTGATTCCGGCCCTGGCACGAGTCGATCAGTCGAACCACTACGTGGTGTTTCTCCCCAAGGGACATGATTTTCAGTTCGAAGCCGACAACTTCGATCTGGTTGAGTTGCCATGTCCGGTCGAGAACATCTATACCCGGGTCATGTGGGAGCACACTTACTACGCCCGGTATCTGAAACAGCATCGCCTCGACCTGACACACTTTCTCGGATCGACGGCACCTTACTTCTATTCACCTCCAAGTGTCGTGACGATGCACGATACGATCCGCCTGCAGCGGCCCGACCTGACGCCGTTTTTACTGGGGCAATATTATCGGCGGATCCAACGACGAAATGTCCGCAGCGGAAAATGGGTGATCGCGGTCTCAGGCTACGCGGCATCGCTCTTGCAGCAAGAGATGCAGATCCCAAGCGAGCGGATCTCGCATGTTTATCACGGGATCGATCCGGTCTTCCTCGACGGCACCGCGACCGTTTCACCAACCACCAAGAAACATCTGCTGTGGGCAGGACGCATGCTGCCGCATAAGAATGTCGAAGTCCTGATGCGTGCTTATCAGGTGTTGAAGCAGCGCGGCGTTGACTTGCCGCTGTTTCGAATGATTGGCGCAAGCGATGCCGATCGGGCTCGGCTGACGCCATTGCTGCAAAAACTGGGAGTCGAGCAATACTTCTCGCTCGAGAACAAATTGAGTCATCAGCAGTGGCGTGACACGTTTCCGCAGCTTTGCCATGAAGCGTTGATTTACTGCTTTCCGTCGAAGTACGAAAGCTTTGGGATGCCGGTCCTCGAAGCGATGTCGACCGGAACCGCCGCGATTTGTGCCGATTTGCCCGCCTTTCGAGAAGTCTTCGGCGATCACGTGAAATACTGCGATGCCGATTCTGAGGTACAGTTTGCCGATGCAATCCAGTACTATCTAGAAAACGAAACGGAACGTCGCCTAGACGAGGCACGCAATCAGGCATTCGCCTCGAACTTTACCTGGGACAACGCCGCGATTCTGACGCTCTACAACTATCGTCGTCAGCTTGGTTTGGCGGCATCGCTTCCAGAATCGTTACGAACATTCGTCGATCGACGCCGGGTGGTTTCGAACGTTTCGTAGCGAAGCTCAGTTTTCCGACTAATACCTGCGTCGAAGGCCCGATGTCGACTACGACAATCTTACCCAATTCGATCGTCACGCCTCTCTCGTCGATCGACGATTGTCGACCGTTGCCGACATCGCAGCAGCCTCGCTATTCGATTGTCATTCCGGTCTACAACGGCTGGTCGCTCACGCAGCGTGCCTTGGTATCCATCGCCGATCGAACCGACGCCGAGCGTACGCCGTACGAGGTGATCATCGCCGACGATCACTCGAAAGACGCCACGCTCGACTGCGAAACGCAGTTTCCTGGCGTCCGTCGTGTGGTGAACACTTCCGCTCGATCAGGTTTTCTGCATAACTGCAACTTCGCGGCCCAAGAGGCCCGTGGCGAGATTATTCTGCTGCTGAACAACGATACCGAAGTTCAGTCAGGCTGGCTCGAAGCGATCGACGAGACCTTTCAGCAAAGTGAACGCATCGGCATCGTTGGTGCCCGGCTGGTCTATCCCGATGGAAGACTGCAAGAGGCAGGATGCACCGTGTTCCCCACGGCCATCACCCGTCGTGAAGGAATCGATGGAGACGCCGACGATCCGCAGTACCTGGAACAGCGCTGCTGCGATTACGTGTCTGGGGCATGCCTGGCGATTCGAACGAAACTGTGGCAAGAGATCGGCGGATTCGACGAGCGTTACTCGCCAGCCTATTACGAAGATGTTGACCTCTGCTTCGAGTCCTGGCAAAGGGACTTCGAGGTGGTTTATCAGCCTGATTGCCTGGTGCTGCATGTCGATGGTGGCTCGATGGCCAGTACACGCACCCAATTGGCGATGAATTCACGCGACAAGTTTCGCAGCAAGTGGCAGGCAGTCCTTGAGCTCATTAAGACATCGCGACCGAAGAATACGACTCCGTTCATGTACAGCGGCTTCGTGCGCAAGGTATGGCGGGCACTGCCACTATCAGGCGCGATGCGATCGCGAATCGTTTCGATGGTGATCAGTCCACCCAAACGCAAGCTCGCCAAGCTCTCGCGCGATGGCGAACCTGCCCCAGGTCGCGTCACCGTGGCAGGCTATTTGCAATCGGCACTTGGGATTGGCGAAGCAGCACGGCTCGAACTTCAGGCCTTGCAGGAACTGCGGTTCGCTCCGGCCCGGCTCGATGTCAGTCCCGCCTTCAATATGGCCGACCTTCAAGGCTGGGGCTTTGGAAATACGATTCTGACCGAAGGGGGTCCGCTGCTCATTCGGACCAACCCACTCGATCTTCCACGAACACTCGGTTTCATTGGCCAGCCCGCCCTCAAGCGGCGTTACCTGGCGGGAGGCTGGGCCTGGGAACTTTCCAAGCCGCCGGCCTATTGCCGCGAGATGTATTCGCTGCTGGACGAGTTGTGGGTTCCCTCGAAATTCTGTGCCGATGCGTTTCAACCGGAAAGCCCAATTCCGGTGCACGTGGTGCCGCATCCGGTCCGCGTTCCTCCGACCAGCGGCAAGACCCGACAAGACTTTGGTTTGCCTGAAGATCAGGTCATCTTTCTCGCGATGGCCGATATGCGTTCCAGCTTCGCGCGGAAGAACCTGGCGGGTGCCGTCGAAGCGTTCGTGGAAGCTTGCGGCGGGCGGTCCGACACGATGCTGATAATTAAAACGCACCACACGCAGCAATCGCCAGAGAATCTGCAGCGGCTTGAAACCGCGATTGGTAAGGCTGCCAATGTGAGGATCATCGATCAACTCCTCAGCCGAGGTGAAGTGGGCGATCTGCTCCGTGTGTCTGGCGTCGTCCTGTCGCCCCATCGCTCAGAAGGCTTTGGGCTCGTGCTGGCCGAAGGAATGCTGCTGGGTAAGCCGGTGATCGCCACGAACTATTCCGGCAATGTCGACTTCATGCCGCCGGGCACGGCAGCGCTGGTCGATTATGAGTTGACTCCCGTTCACGATCCTTCTCAGGTCTACGATTACCCTGATCAAGTCTGGGCCGAGCCTGACAAACAGCAGCTTTCGCAGCACATTGCGGATCTGGCCCATAACCCTTCCCAGCGACAACAACTCGGCGACGCCGCCCAGGCACACGCTCAAGCCTTCTTCGCTCCGCAGCGATTCTACGAGCAACTGCCGGCGAAGTTCCGCGAACTGATGGTCAGTTTCGCCAGCCGCTAAGTCGCCGATCTCTCAGCCAGGTAACGAGCCAACGCGTCTTTCCAAGAGGGAAGGGGAGTCGCTGTTAGATTTTGAAAACGCTGACAATCGAGCACGCTGTAGCTTGGCCGAGGTGCCGCCGCGCCGAACTCTTCCGTCGTGATCGGAAGCACCGAGACATTCCGCCCGGCGATCGCAAAGATTGTCTCAGCGAACTCGTGCCAGGTCGTGCTGCCGCTGTTGGTCAAATGAACCAAACCCTCCGCATTCCCATCGATCAAGCGAACGATTCCTGAGGCGACATCGCGGCAATAACTCGGCGTGCAGCATTGATCGTTGACTACTTTCAGTTCCGAGCGAGTGTTCGACAAGCGAAGCATCGTCTCGACAAAGTTACGGAACCGAGCGCCTCCGCCATACAGCCCACAGGTGCGGACGATCAAATGGCGATCAGCCTGAGCCGCCGCGATTTCCCCCTGAAGCTTACTCTGGGCATAGATCCCAAGCGGTTTCACCGCGTCCGTTTCTGTCCGAGGTTGGTTGCCACGATAGGTATCGAAAACGTAGTCGCTGCTGACCTGAACCAGTGGGACTTCCAATTGGTTGCAGGCGTCTGCCATCGCTTCGACGGCATGCTGGTTGATGTGAAAAGCAGCGTCGCGATCAGTCTCGGCCTGATCGACCGCCGTGTAGGCTGCGCAGTTGATCACCATGGCAGGTTGAAGCTGCCGTAGGGTTGGGCCAATCGAATCGATGTTGGCCAGATCCAACTCCGTTCGCGTGGTGCCAAACGCCCGATCACCGAGTTGGGCAAGCAGTTCACGCCCCAGTTGTCCCTGGGCACCGGTTACTAAAATTGGATTCATGGTGAAGACTGCTTCAGACGTGAAACGAGATGACGCGAATACGCCTAAGGTAATCTGGGCGATTCAAGCTTGCACGGCCCACGCCGGCCGACAAGTTCGCTAGGCATCGAATATCGTCGAAAACGAGGGAGATTGCTCGATTCCCTGACAGAACCTGGCGGAAACAGCTCGAAATCTCCGTAGTCTCTTAACCGAAAAATAAGATACACAGAGTATAGTCAGGGTTTGGTTCGATCCTTTTAGTGACGCCTGGTCTATGAAAATAACGCAAAACATTCTGGTCACCGGTGGCGCCGGTTTCATCGGAGGATGTTTCGTCCGGCAGACGACGGCGGAATCGACTTGCCGGATCGTCAATCTCGATAAGCTCACCTACGCCGGCAATCTCAGTTCGCTGGCCGGCATGAAGGATCCTTCGCGACATCAGTTCGTGCAGGGCGATATAAACGATACCGAACTCGTTTCGCAGCTACTGATCGAGCATCAGCCGAACGTGGTGATCAATTTCGCCGCCGAGTCCCACGTCGATCGTTCCATCGACGGACCGGAGGCGTTCGTCGAGACGAATGTGGTCGGTACGTTTCGGTTGTTGGAAGCTGTTCGCGTCTACTGGAACGGGCTCGCCGAATCGCAGCGAGCTGCGTTTCGATTCTTGCATGTGTCGACCGACGAAGTGTATGGTTCGCTCGGCGCGACCGGCAAGTTCACCGAGACCACTCCTTACGCGCCGAACTCCCCCTATTCCGCATCGAAGGCCGCTTCCGATCACTTCGTACGTGCGTATCATCACACCTATGGTCTGCCGGTGCTGACGACGAACTGCTCGAACAACTACGGGCCGTTTCAGTTTCCTGAGAAGCTGATTCCGTTGATGGTGTTGAATGCCCTGGAAGGGAAGCCGCTCCCTGTTTATGGTACCGGCGAGAACATCCGAGACTGGCTCTTTGTCGAAGACCATTGCCAGGCAATTCGGACAGTGCTGCACAAAGGGATACCAGGCGAGGTCTACAACATCGGCGGCAACAGCGAACGCACGAATCTGGAAGTGGTCCAAGCGATTTGCGACATCGTGGATGAACTGGCAGAAAAGAAGCTGCCACATCCACGCCGTGAATTGATTACGTTCGTCAAAGATCGACCAGGTCACGATCTTCGCTACGCAATCGATTGCACGAAGATTCAAGATCAGCTTGGTTGGCAGCCCACACAAAGCTTTGAATCTGGCTTGAAGGCAACCGTGGCGTGGTACCTCGATAACATGCCCTGGGTCGAGAACGTTACCAGTGGCAACTATCGCCGCGAACGACTTGGCGTGTTGAGTCCGTAGTCGCGAGTTCCAGCACCTAGAGCAATTCATCATTGGCATTGAGAAACCCCCATGTCCCCTTCGCAACGATGCAACAAAGGAATCATCCTCGCCGGCGGCTCTGGCACGCGGTTGTTTCCATTGACCCGTGGCATCAGCAAGCAGTTGCTGCCAGTCTATGACAAGCCGATGATCTATTATCCGCTGTCGACGCTGATGCTCGCTGGCATTCGTGATGTGCTGTTGATTTCGACGCCGCACGACATCGGTCTCTTCGAGCGAATGCTTGGAGATGGCGAGAGCTTCGGCATCCGTATTCGCTATGCGGTTCAGCCCGCACCGGAAGGGCTCGCGCAGGCCTTTCTCATCGGCAAAGAATTCATCGAAGGCGAATCGGTCAGCCTGGTGCTGGGCGACAATATCTTTTACGGTCAGGGCTTCCAGCAGATGTTGGGCAGAGCAGCCAATCAAGTGGAAGGTGCCACGATCTTCGGCTACCCGGTGAAAGACCCGCAGCGCTACGGTGTCGTCGAGTTCGACGCGTCAGGCTCCGCTGTTTCGATCGAAGAGAAGCCGCAGAAGCCGAAATCGAAGTACGCTGTGCCAGGCCTATACTTTTACGATCAAGACGTGGTCGAGATCGCCGAAAACTTGAAGCCTTCCGCCCGAGGCGAACTCGAAATCACCGACGTCAACATGGAGTACCTGCGACGTGGTACGCTGCGTGTCGAAAAGTTCACCCGCGGCTTTGCCTGGCTCGATACCGGGACGCACGATTCGTTGATCGAAGCAGGCATGTTCGTCGAAACGATCGAAAAGCGACAAGGCCTGAAGATTGCCTGCCTGGAAGAAATTGCCTTTCGCAAAGGCTTCATTACCCGGTCGCAGTTGGCCGAACTAGGACGTCAGTTCCGTAACGATTACGGCGAATATCTGAGCGGCATCGCGGAAGAGGAGAGCCCCCGTGGAAATTGAAACGACGAAGATCGCTGGCGTGTTGTTGATCAAGCCGCGCGTCTTCGCCGATCGACGTGGCTTCTTCATGGAAACGTATCGCCATGAACGTTACGCCGAGGCTGGCATCGAAGCACCTTTCGTGCAGGACAATCTTTCCCGCAGCGTTCGAGGAACCCTGCGTGGTATGCACTTCCAGGTGAACTTTCCGCAAGGCAAGCTGATCAACGTGATTCAAGGGGAAGTATTCGATGTCGCGGTCGACCTTCGTGCTGACTCGCCCACTTTCGGCCAGTGGGTTGGCGCTTACCTTTCCGAAGAGAACAAGCATCAACTATACGTTCCCCCAGGCATGGCACATGGCTACTGCGTCTTGAGCGAATCGGCCGATTTTCTCTACAAGTGCACGGAGGTCTACCATCCAGAAGACGAAGAGATCTTGAAGTGGGATGACCCCGATGTTGCGATCGATTGGCCGATCGACGACCCGATTCTCTCCGATAAAGACCAGCACAACGCCAAGCCGTTATCGGCTTTTCAAGATAGGGCGTCTTCCACCCGATAACATCTGCTCGGGAAGCGGTCGTCGCACCTTTAAGGACGTGGCTGGTTGATCGAGCGAGCCTAAGATCCTACGATCAATCCGATGGCGCCCCGATGAAGTCCGTGGCAATCCGTTGCCTTTCGTTGGGGGACCTGTTCGAGGAGGGGGAAGTGATCGCTATGTCTGAACCGTCTCGTCCTTCAGATTCCGCAAATCTCCATCAGGCGATTATCGACAACGATCTTTCTTCTTTGCGTGATGCGATTGAAGCCGAGCCTGGGTTGCTCTACCAGTCGACTGACTCCGGGCTACCATTGCTCTACACGGCTGCCCTCTATCGCAACCAGGCGGCCATCGACTGGCTGCTGAATCAGGGAGCCGAAGTCGACATCTTCGCCAGTGCGTATCTTGGTCGCGTGAGCGAGGCCGAAAGTTTGCTGCAAAAGGACCATGACCTCGTGTTCGCTGTCACGCCAAATGGTATGACAGCGCTACACTACGCAGCCCAAGCCGGACACACCGAGGTTGCCGAACTCATTATCCGGCATCAATCCAATGTGAACGCAGCCGACCAGCAGGGAAACACACCACTGGCGTATGCCACGCATCGCGGACCATGGAAGTCAAAACCGGCAGAGGACATCATCCAGTTGCTAATAGAAAGCGGCGCGGAAGTTGACTGGTTCCAAGCCGCGGCGCTCGGGCAAACGCAACGCATCGCAGAACTGCTGAGCGAAGATAGAGGCTTGCTCAATACGACTGATGCTCAGAACCGAACGGCCCTTTTGCACGGCGTCCGCAACAATCAGCTCGCTGTTGTAAAGCTTCTCGTCGATCAAGGTGCCGACCTCGGCCAATCCGATCCCATCGGCATCGCCGCACTCCATCGGACTTCGCAAGAGTGCAGCGACGAACTAATTCAGTTTCTAATCGATCGCGGTGCCAAGGCCCATCTGGCCTGCTACGTGGCCTGCGGCGATGAAGAAGGAACCGAGGCAGCAATTGCGAGGAACCCACAAGCGATCCACGAAACATTCTATGAACACAACCCCGTCGGTTACGCCATCCACAGCTGGCAACCAGGCACGCTTCGCATCCTGCTAACACATGGTGCCTGCCTGACTCAGGAAGATCAGCAAGCCATCCTCCGCATCAGCAACGGCGATCATGCTTTGCTGAGTGACCTGATGAAGGTAAAGGTCAGCGAGACAGCGACCAAACGTCAGCACGATTCATGAGTGAAGTTGGTGCTGAGGTAGCTTGGTTATTGATTGCTTGCGGCGTCAACGAGAGTCTTAATTACGCCAGCCTTCCAGACGCTACGCTTGTCCTTTGATGCGAATTCGATAAACAACTGCTTGACCAGGGCAAGCATGTCTTCGCGA
The DNA here is from genome assembly GCF_040718835.1 of Bremerella sp. JC817. Classification (NCBI taxonomy): domain Bacteria; kingdom Pseudomonadati; phylum Planctomycetota; class Planctomycetia; order Pirellulales; family Pirellulaceae; genus Bremerella; species Bremerella sp. JC817. The sequence goes on from NZ_JBFEFG010000264.1 coordinate 215,264, forward strand.
ACAAGATCGAAGAAAGAACCCCGGCGTTCGTAGGGACCTTGAACGATCCAGCCGGTACATTAAAAACCAACGATGACTATCAAGTGAGCGGTACCGTTGTCCAAGCGAAACGAAACCGTCGGGCATGGAATGCAACGCTTATGGGCAAAACAATAGGATCCGGCGCAAGCAGTAGATTACGCAACAGTTGAAGCTGGTACGGAGCCAAGTCACGTGGCTCAGTTAGTGCCATAGACTGGCCGCCAACATTGGGTCGCCCGATCAGATGTGCCGAAGCACCATGAACGCCCTCGATCAGCGAAATGGTCTCTGGCTTGTAGATATGCTCTATGGAATGGACCATCGTCTTACCGTCCCGCCAGGCACTATCCTAACAAGCAAAAAAGTCGGGGTGACACGATTTGAACGTGCGACCTCTGCGTCCCGAACGCAGCGCTCTACCAGGCTGAGCCACACCCCGAGTGGGTCTTTGCTGTTGAAGGCAAAGTGTGCGGAACTGCTTGTTATTATCAGCGAGTTCCGGCGAAGGATTTGATTTTATTCCTCTGGCAAACGTCCGGTCAACCTGGTTGGTTGGCGGGGATTTTCGCTTCGGTGGGCTTCCAGGCGACCAGTTGCAATTCAACATTGCTGCGGCCGCGGAAGGTGTTGATGACCGGGTGATAGGCGATATCGAGCGGGCCATCGGTCGCTTCGAGCTCATCGGCCCATTCGCCTCGGCCGAACGCGACTCCGCGAATCTTGACGCCGTGATGTTCCAGTTGAATCGCCAAGTGACGCTCGCCTCCGCCAATCCTTTTCGGCGGCATCGCCAGCTTGGCGCCACTGGCGCACATCAGCGGCCTGGGGTTGCCTTGGCCGAAGGGGCCGAGGAGGTCGATCTGTTCAACGATCTGACGAGTAAGCTGCGTGAACGGGGCCTCGGCGTCGATGACCAGTTCGGCGACGCGGTCGTCGTCGGTGACATTCGATGAAGCGTACTCGCAGAACTCATGGCGAAAGTTTTCGATCTGAGCTTCGTCGATCTGCAGACCGGCCGCTGCGGCGTGACCACCATGGCCGAGTAATAGATGGTCGCAGGCTTGAAGGGCTTCGTGCAGGTTCAAGCCGTTAGCTGAGCGGCACGAGCCGACGCCTGGTTTGACGCCTGCTTCGTCGAGAGCAATCATCACGACCGGGCGGTTGTACTTCTCGGCCAGTCGGCCAGCGACGATCCCGATGATGCCGGGGTGCCAGCCATGGCCAGCCAGGACCAGGGCCGGATCGTTGTCGGGATCGAAGTTCTCTTTGATTTGCTTCGTCGCGGAAAGCTGAACGCTACGTTCGAGGCTCGAACGACTGTCGTTCAGTTGATGGAGGTAGTCAGCCAGTGCGGTGGCGCGTTCGTTGGAATCGGTCGTCAGCAGCTCGATGGCTAGTTGGGCCTGACCGAGTCGGCCGGCTGCGTTCAAGCGTGGAGCGATGGTGAAGCCAATGTCGTCGCTTGCCAGGGCAGGCTTATCCGACAGGCCAGTCACTTTCAGCAAAGCACTAACACCGGTCACTGGGAACTCGCGGAGGCAGTTCAGGCCGTGGCGAACCAACAGGCGGTTCTCGTCGGTCAGGGGAACGACGTCGGCGACGGTTCCGATCGCGGCGAGTCCGACTGCGGACAGCAGGTAGTTCTTGTATCGGTCGGTCACGCGTTTCGAATCGCATGCCAGTTGGCAGAGTGACCAGGCCAGCTTCAGGGCGACACCCGCACCGCAGAGGCCGCCGAACGGATACGCCGTGCCAGGCAAGCGAGGGTGAACCAGCACCGAGGCATCCGGGAGCGTCTCGCCCATTTCGTGGTGATCGGTCACGATCAGTTCCAGGCCGAGTTCTTTGGCTCGCTTGGCTTCTTCAACGCTGGCGATGCCGCAGTCGACCGTGATCACCATGTCGGTTTCGCGGTTGGCCAGTTTCTCGAGGGCGTCGGAGTTCAGGCCGTATCCTTCATCGATTCGATGAGGAACGTAGTATGAAACGGCCGCGCCCATCAGCTTCAAGCAGCGGAACAAGATCGCGGTCGAAGTGATGCCGTCGGCGTCGTAGTCGCCGTAGATCGTGATCTTTTTATTGGCTTGAACGGCGGCATGAATCCGGGCCGAGGCTTCGCGGACGCCGGGTAGTTCTTCCGGATCGCGGAGTCCCGACAGCTTGGCGTCGAGGAACTCGCGGGCCGATTCGGCATCGCGGATGCCTCGGCAGATCAGAAGTTGAGCGACGACTGGTGGGACGTTGGCGGTGCGTTCGAGATCGCGAACCACGGCCATGTCGTGCGGCAAAATGCGCCAGGTAGCGTCCATGAGTTGGTACGTCGCTCCATCGTAAAGGGAAGAATCGGCTGAGTCTCAATTATCAGCAGGATCAGCCTGATTTCTACCCCTATGCCGAGAATCGCCGGGCTTCGGCGCGGCTTACTTCGATTTCGCCGGCAACGCCTTGGTGACCGATTCGACGACCGTTTCGCCGAGCAGGTCGTAGGCAGGCTTGGTCCAGTGAAAGCGGTCTCCGCGAGCCCACTCGCGTTTGTTGACCAGCAAGCCGTAGAAATCGTTGACCGGCACGTTCATTTCCTGCATGACTTCGGCTGCCATGCGATTGTGTTCGACGATGATCGGATTGACTTCTGCGTCCAGATCGAGCGGTTTGTCTTTAACGGTCACTGGGGTGCTGTTCGCCCAGATCAGCTTGGCGTTTGGTAGTTTCTCGCGTAGGACTTCGACGTAGGCCTTGGTGAGTGGTTGGAAGGTCCCTTCGCGGATGCGTCCATCCTGCCAGCCATGCAGGCCCATATTGAAGTGGACGACATCGTACGGTCCGCTTTCCAGGACTTCAGCCAGCTTCTTGTTGAGGTGTTCGGACTGGTGGTAGGGGTTTACCCAGGCATCGACATACGCTTTGCCCTGCAGGCCTTCAATGGCCTGTTTCATGTAGCCGTTGAGGATCGAATCGCCGATCAGCAGTACGCGTGGTCGGTCTTGGTCGACGATCTGGGCCTGATCGAGTCGCCAGCCTTTGCCGTCGGAATGAAGGCGTTTGTCGGTCTCGACCGGAGTTGCGTCCGGTTTGGGTTCGGCCGCGATCAGGCTGGTGGTCGTAAGAAGAAGCATTAGCAGGGTATGCGTCGATTTCATGGCAGGCTCGAGGGGGCAGGGGGCAGAAGGGGGGATCGCCATGAAACAGCTTGACTGGTTGCCAGGCCGGCGTCAATCAACTTTCCGGAGAGCGCATGCAATAAGCCGGGTCTAGAGAGCCCGGCTTGTGCGAGAGAAGTGATCTCGAAGGTACGCGGCAACCAACTGGTTGCGCGGAGACCTTACTTCTTCTTTTCAACGTGAACCGTGTGCTTTCGCAGCTTCGGCGAGTACTTCTTCAGACGAAGCTTTTCACCACCTGGCTTGCGGCGAAGCGAGTAGTTGTAGTCGCCCGTTTCTTCACAGACGAGGAACACGGTTTCAGCTTTTTTATTCTTCTTGGCCATGGCTGGGACCAACTACCTGCATAAGGGCAAAGGAAGGGTGCATCGAAACCCTAGTTTCTAGCAAATTGGGCCCGGAAATGAAAGGGGCAGGGGGCGTCTTCCGTGGAAAGATAGTAGCGGGCCCCTCAGCGGAATGGCATTCGCAAAAAAGTACCGGGGAGGTCGAGTACATTCGTCAAGAAAAATCGTTCAATAAGGTGAGACGATTCGCAATAAAACGCTTCTGGCGGTGCGAATCAGAGGAGAAGGAACCTAGTCAACTCATCCAAAATCAACACCGATAAGGTCTATTTTGCCCTTGCCGGGGGGTGACGAGAGGGAATCCTCGCCATAAAATACCGTCGGCGACGATTTTCCTTTTCTCGACGCCCCATTCAGTCAAATTGGTACCGATCGAACGTTCGAGGCCCTTTTCTTTCCTCGAGCTCTTTGATTTTGTTCACCGGGTGAACAGCCAGCTTGACTATGAGTTATTGGTCTCCGCTTCTAGCGTGAAGCGACGAAATCTACGGAGAATAATAATGGCTCAGCATAGCGCGGATCATGAATCGCATGAAGAAGAGCATCAGCCACGGCTGGTGAATCGCTTCGTGCTCTTTACGGCAGTCCCCTCCTGGCTGATAAGTCTGGTGGTGCATCTTGTCTTTTTCATGATCCTCCTCACCATCTTCATGCCGCCCGTCGATCGCGAGAAACGCGTTCTGACGATCAACGATTCGGCCGATGCCGAAGAGATCGAAGAACTGGTGATGGAAGAGTTCGAGCCGATCGACGAGCAAACGCTCGAGTTCGACGTCCCGCCAGAGCAGCCGGAAGATGCCGTGCTGAGCGACGAGATTGTCGTGTCGGACTTCCAGGAAGAAATGGCTGCGACCCAAATGGTCGAGCTGAGCGACTTCGCCGACGTCACGATGCCATTCTCGGACATCATGAGTGAAGTCTCAGGCGTCGATGGCAACGCGACCGCTGGTCGTGGTCAGGCGACACGAACCCAGATGCTTCGCGAAAACGGCGGTACCGGTGCCAGTGAAGAAGCGGTTGTCTTCGGTGTGAAGTGGATCGCCGAACATCAACTGCCGGACGGTACATGGAACTTCGATCATCGTCGTGGTGCCAAGAAGCCAGGTAGCAAAGACTTCGGAACCGCATCCAACTCGCCTCGCGCTGCCACCGCGATGGCTCTGCTGCCATTCTTAGGCTCAGGCATCACCCACAAGGAAGGCAAATACAAAAAACAGGTCGAAGCCGGCCTGGGCTCGCTGATCAAGCTGATGGAAGTCCGCGGCGACACGGGCAGCTTCCGCGAAGGGGAAGGCAACATGTACTCGCACGGTCTGGCGACCATCGCTCTGTGCGAAGCGTACGCCATGACCCAGGATAAGAACCTGTTGGGGCCTTCGCAGTACGCCATCAATTACATCCAAGCGGTGCAGGACCCTGTCGGCGGTGGCTGGCGTTACCAGCCTCGTCAGCCTGGCGACACGTCAGTTGTGGGTTGGCAGGTGATGGGCTTGAAGAGTGGTCACATGGGCTACCTCAGCGTCAATAAGAACACGATCGCCGGCGCGATCAAGTTCCTCGATTCGGTGCAGACCCAGAATGGTGCCGCTTATGGCTACGCAGATCCCGGCAGCAAGCCATCGATGAATGCGGTTGGTTTGCTGTGCCGGATGTACACCGGCTGGAAGAAAGAGAATCCGGCACTGCAGCAAGGCGTTGCTAACCTGGCGAAGGCTGGTCCGAGCCTCGGTAACCGTTCGGACATGTACTACAACTACTACGCCACCCAGGTGATGCGTCAGTATGGTGGTGCCCAATGGGATGGCTGGAACACGAAGATGCGTGATTTCCTGGTCAAGAATCAGGTGCCTCAGGATCAAGCCGAAGCTGGAAGTTGGCACTTCGATGGCCCGCACACCGAACGTGGTGGTCGTCTCTACAACACCTCGTTGAGCGTGTTGACCCTGGAGGTTTACTACCGCCACTTGCCGATCTACAAGGCGAATGCTTCGGAAGAAGATTTCCCACTGTAGTCGTTAGAATCATCGCAGCTCATGTAATCGAACCTCGCGGCTAAGTCCAGTTAGCTGCGAGGTTTTTTGCTGCGCTTTCGGCAAAGGAATACGACCTAGAGTTTTCGGTTCTGATCGATTGCCTAAAGGATCGTAGTAGCTTGCAAGCCAATACGACGACTGCCAGTGGAGATACGACGTCTCACGAGACGGCGTCCACTGCTGCGCCGATTCGGTTCCGCTTTCGCAAGCTTGTCTTGATGACGATGGACCACATCAAAGGCGGGATCAGTTTCTTCACGAGTGCCGCGATCCACTTCGTCTTGTTGATCGTGCTGGCCCTGTGGGTCGTTCCAGCCGGACCGGATGGCAATGCGAATACGATCACTCTGCTTCCTTACGAACAAGAACCGGCCGATCTGTCGATTCAGCAGACCATGACGCCGATCGAAATCAGTCAGGCCCAAGACGCGATCGAGCAAGAGGTTCAAGCCGACTCGGCCGCGATCGGAGAACTGGCCAAGTTAATCGAGCCGATGCCCAGCCAGTCGGCGACTAGTGCCCAGGCCGCAACGTTGCAACTGACCAGCGAACTACAAAAAAACCTGCCGTGGAACCAGGCAGTGCCGGCTCGTAACGGTGGCGGATTTCAAGGCCGCAGTGGCGATCTGCAGAAGCAATTGCTGGCCGCTCGTGGTGGTTCGCCGGCAACGGAAGATGCGGTCGAGCGAGCGCTGCGCTGGATTGCGGCACATCAGCTTCCGGACGGATCTTGGAGCTTCAATCACCATGAAGTCGAAGTCGGGAAGCTCAGTCCGAACCCGGGCGAATCGCTCACCAAGACCGGGGCCACTGGGCTCGCCTTGTTGCCGTTCCTGGGGAAGGGCTATACCCACATGAACGAGAACCCCTATCGAGATCATATCGAACGGGGGCTCTATTACTTGAAGGCGAATCAGATCGTCGGGCCGAATGGTGGTGACCTGCAAGATGGTTCGATGTACGGGCATGGTCTGGCGACGCTCGCTTTGTGCGAAGCGTATGCGATGACCGAAGATCCTTCGCTGCTGCCTGATGCCTCGCAGGCAATTCGCTTCATCGAGTATGCCCAGCATAATCAAGGTGGCTGGCGATATATTCCCAAGCAGCCCGGCGATATCAGCGTGTTCGGCTGGCAATTGATGGCCCTGAAGAGCGGTCTGCTCGGCGGTATCAAAGTCGATAGCTCGACGATCGGTATGGCGGAGTTCTGGCTAGATAGTGTCCAGTTGGCGGACGGGGCATATTACGGATATCAGGCACCTGGCAAGTTGCCATCGACCACGTCGATCGGCCTGTTGAGCCGAATGTATCTAGGGTGGTCGAAGGACGACCCGCGGATGCATAAGGGGGTCGACTTCCTGTCGGATGAAGGGCCGTCGAAGCTCGACATGTACTACAACTATTACGCGACCAATGTGCTTTGCCACTATGGCGGACCGCAGTGGGAAGGCTGGAACGACGAGCTCAAGGCGTATCTGATCAAGACGCAATCGAGGAAGGGCTTCACGACTGGAAGCTGGTACTTCGAGGAAAAGCATTCCAAGGTGGGTGGGCGGTTGTATGTGACTTGCCTGGCGGCGATGATCCTGGAGGTCTATTACCGCCACATGCCTTTGTACTCGGAAAAGTCGCTTGACTTCACTTTCTAACGATCCGTCCTCGTTTTGGTACTCTGCCATTCTGCCGGTGATTGATTTGCAGTTTGGTTGCGCAGTCCGAGGTTTCGCCGGGCGTCGCAACGAGTATATGCCGGTCATGTCGCCGCACTTCCATGGCTCGCGGCCTGGCACGGTCGCCCACATGTACAAGCAGAAGTTTGGCTTCAAAGACTGCTACGTGGCGGACTTGAATGCGATCGCTGACACGCATCTCGACGCATCCTCGATTGAGGCGATCGCGGTTCATGGCTTGAATGTCTGGCTCGACTCTGGAGTTGGCTCAGTCGAGACCTATCGCGAACATCAAAGCCTCTTACGAGATCTATCTCCCTATCGCTGGATTGTCGCGCTCGAGTCTCTGGAAAGTTGGGCTGCGCTCGAGCAGTTGCTCGCAGCGATCGGACCAGATCGATTCGTCTTTAGTCTTGACTTGATGGCTGGATCGCCGCTTTGCGAGGAAGATGAATTCCGTGGAATGAGTGCCGAGCAGATCGCCGATCAGGCCATTCAGCTAGGAGTGAAGTCGGTGATTGTCTTGGATCTGGCTTCGGTTGGAGTTGGGAAGGGGAGTCGGACTGAGCCTTTGATTGCGAATCTTGTGGCTCGCCATCCTGATGTGATGTGGATCGGCGGAGGCGGGGCTCGCAGGCTGAAAGATGTCGAGCCGTTGTATACCGCCGGGGCCAAGCGAGTTTTGGTGGCTTCGGCATTGCTCGACGGTCGAATCACTCCTCAATTCGTGGACTGACCGATTATTTTTGCGAGCGACGCAAAAAATTTACTGCCGCGAGCTGGGGGCAAGCTGGGTAAATCAGAGCTGGTGAGAGACCTTAAGCAACGGCTGTGTTGCGTTAAATCTCATCTCGGCGATAGTTGTTAGCTGGTCCGTTCCCCTTAGGACGGTGCAATGGAGATGAGTTTTCCGCAATTTGCCGGTTGTGATTGATTGGCAAGCTGCAGTTGATCGATCCTAGATGGGGGAGTTCCCGCACGCTGTTTTAAGTGGCGGAATCTCCCCTTGCTGAGTCAACTGAAGCCATTATGATTTGTGGAGTCGAGCTGGTTACCCCACCATGCACTGATTGTTCTGGAAAGATTGACCCGGGCAGGCACGCCGCATCGACGTTGGCACGCCTCGCTCATCGGTTGCTACTATCTTTCACTCGGAAACAAACGCAGAGCACGCACCCAGTTTCTCCGAGATTTTTCCCAAAGAGAATATGCATCGGGGGACATTCGACTTTGACATTGTGATAGTTTTCACAATGCCCTCCTTGCAAGTGTGTTGAACCATAGCCTCCCAAGCGGGAGTGAGGCCCAAGATGCCACGCCGGATCACGATTAGCAAAGGCTTGGATCTGCCGATTGCAGGCAAGCCGAAACAGTCGGTGGAAGAGATCGCGGACGTCCGAAAGGTTGCCCTTTTAGGTCGCGATTACATCGGTATGAAGCCGACCATGTTGGTCACCGAAGGGGATAAGGTCAAACTTGGCCAACCCCTATTCGAAGACAAAAAGACTCCCGGCGTACTCTACACGTCGCCAGTCGCCGGCAAAGTGGTTGAAGTCAACCGCGGCGCCAAACGTAAATTCATCTCAGTCGTGGTCGAGGCCGAAGGAGACGACAAGATCGCCTTCGCTTCGTACACCGACAAGCATCTGTCGCAGCTGGAACGCTCCAAGGTTGAAGAAAACCTGGTTCAGTCCGGTCTTTGGACAGCGTTTCGTACGCGTCCTTACGGCAAGATCCCAGGCCTGGGAACTTCGCCGCGATCGATCTTTGTCACCGCGATCGATACCAATCCCCTGGCTGCCGATCCGGCACCGATTATTAAGGGGAACGAAATCGAGTTCAGTGCGGGTCTGGAAGTGCTTAGCACCCTGACCGAAGGCAAAGTGTTCGTCAGCCAGGCTCCTGGTGCGGCACTGCCAGGTTCGGAACTCGAATTCGTCGAAGCTGCTGAATTCTCGGGTAAGCACCCAGCAGGGCTGCCGGGCACCCACATCCACTTCCTCGATCCAGCGGGTCCAGGGCGTGTGGTCTGGTACATCGGTTACCAGGATGTGATCGCCATTGGCCACCTGTTCCGTACCGGCGAACTTGATACGCGCCGCGTCATCTCTTTGGCTGGTCCAGGCGTTGAAAACCCACGCTTGGTGAAGGCTCCTATCGGTGCGAGCATCGAAGAGCTGACCAAGACCGGCATGAAGGAAGGCACCATGCGGAAGATTTCCGGATCGGTGCTGTGTGGTTATCAGGCCGAAGGGGCGGAAGCTTACCTCGGTCGTTTCCATACGCAGGTTTCGGTTCTGGAAGAAGGCCTGCAGCGAGAGCTGATGGGCTGGTTGGCTCCTGGCTTCAAGAAGTTCTCGGTGAAGTCGGTGTTCGCATCGTTCCTTTCGCCAGGCGAGCTTGATATGACCACCACCGCCAACGGTAGCCACCGTGCGATCGTGCCGATCGAGACCTACGAATCGATCATGCCGCTGGACATCGAACCGACGGCACTTCTGAAGTCGCTTATTGTTGAAGATACCGATTCCGCTCAGGCCCTCGGCTGCTTGGAATTGGAAGAAGAAGACATCGCCCTCTGTACGTTTGTGGACATTGGGAAACACGATTTCGGTACCATTCTGCGGAAGAACCTGAACCGCATTGAAGCCGAAGGATAGCCATGAAATTTTTACGCGGAATGCTCGATAAGGTCGAACCAATGTTCCTCGAAGGAGGAAAGTTGGAACGGCTCTATCCGCTGTACGAAGCGGCGGATACGTTTTTGTACACGCCACCGGATCGTGCCAAGGGTCTGACCCACGTGCGCGACGGGTTGGATCTCAAGCGAACGATGATCTTCGTCGTTTTGGCCCTGATTCCATGTATTTACATGGCCCTGTGGAACACCGGGTATCAGGCCAATCTGGAAATCTACGAACACGGCGCGAAGCCGATCGAAGATTTCCACGAGACGATCTTCAAGATGACCGGCCTGGAGCATGATCCTGCGAGTTGGATCAGCAACGTTGTGCTGGGTGCGATCTTCTTCCTGCCGGTGTACATCGTCACGATGACCGTCGGTGGTACGATCGAATTGATCTTCAGCATCGTTCGTAAGCACGAAATCAACGAAGGCTTTCTGGTCTCGGGGATGCTGTTCCCGCTGATTCTGCCGCCGACCATCCCATTGTGGCAGGTCGCTGTTGGTATCGGCTTCGGCATCCTGGTTGGCAAGGAAGTGTTCGGTGGTACCGGTAAGAACTTCCTCAACCCGGCTTTGACTGCTCGTGCGTTTCTGTACTTCGCTCATGCGGGGAACATGATCGGCGACAAGGTCTGGACCGCGGTTTCGCCGGATGGCTTCTCGGGGGCAACCACCCTCGGTGTGGTCGCCACGGCAGGTACCGGTGCTTTCGCAGACGTGAAAACGATGAGTGACGCACTGACGCACGTCGATGGCCACGGCATCACCTGGAACGACGCCTTCATGGGCTGGATTCAAGGTTCGATGGGGGAAACCTCGGTGCTGGCATGTTTGCTCGGTGCTGCGTTCCTGATCGCGACGGGCATCGGCTCGTGGCGAATCATGGCGGGCTGCTTGATCGGTGCGGTAGGTATCTCGACGATCTTCTGGGCTTCGGCTTCGGAAGGTGCGGTCCTGTTTGGTATGGCACCGTGGTGGCACCTGGTTGTTGGTGGTCTGGCGTTCGGTATTGTCTTCATGGCAACCGACCCGGTCTCGGCCTCGATGACACGTACTGGTAAATGGTTCTACGGCATCTTGATTGGTGTGATGACCATCTTGATCCGTAGCATCAACCCGGCCTTCCCGGAAGGGATCATGCTGGCCATTTTGTTCGGTAACGTGATGGCCCCGCTGATCGATTACTTCGTCCTGCAAGCCAACATCAATCGGAGAAAGGCCCGCTATGCGACGTGATAGTGTAGGCGGAACCATCATGGTCGCTGCCGTTTTATGTGTGGTTTGCTCGGTCATCGTGAGCGTGGCTGCGGTTGGTCTTAAGCCGACCCAGGAAAAGAACGCTCAGCTCGACAAGCAACGCAACGTGTTGGCCGCGGCCGGCAAGTTGATGCCTGAAGATTCCGACGAACAAGTCGCCGAGAAGTTCAAGACGATGATCGATCGCCAGATCGTGAATCTCGACACCGGTGACATCGCTTCGGAAGAAGAACTCAAAGAAGCCGGAATCAATCCGGAAGACTACGACCAAGAAGGTGCTCGCAGCAAAACGAGCATGAATCGCGAGATCCCGAAAGGGGCTCTCCCGGGCTTCACCAAAACCGAGAAGTACTCGGAAGTGTACGTAGTCAAAAGTCCCGAAGGCCAGATCGAAGGCGTCGTGCTTCCGATTTACGGCAAGGGGCTGTGGTCGACGCTGAAGGGCTTTATCGCCTTGCAGTCCGACACCAAGACGGCGAAAGGTTTGACTTTCTACTCGCATGGCGAAACGCCAGGTCTGGGTGGTGAAGTCGACAACCCGAACTGGAAAGCTCAATGGCCAGGCAAGAAGGTCCGCGACGACGAAGGCAACGTCCTGATCGAAGTGAAGAAGGCTGGCAACGTCAGTGACGAAAAGACCCAGGTCGATGGTCTGTCGGGTGCGACGATCACGACGAATGGTGTCAACAACCTGGTGCGGTTCTGGCTCAGCGACGAAGGGTTTGGCCCTTACCTGAACAATCTTGAATCCAAGGAGAAGTCGGATGGCTAAAGTATCTCCGAAGGACGTGCTGCTCGATCCAATCGTGCACAACAACCCGATCGCCTTGCAGGTGTTGGGTATCTGTTCGGCGTTGGCCGTTACCTCGAAGCTGGAAACAGCATTGACGATGGCCATGGCCGTGACGGCCGTGACGGGTTTCTCGAACCTGGGTGTGAGCCTGGTTCGTAAGTTCATCCCGAGCAGCATTCGTATTATCGTTCAAATGACGATCATCGCCTCGCTGGTGATCGTGGTGGATCAGCTCCTGAAGGCTTATGCCTTCGACATCAGCAAGCAGTTGTCGGTGTTCGTCGGTCTGATTATCACCAACTGTATTGTGATGGGCCGTGCTGAAGCATTCGCGATGAAGCACGAACCAGGGATCAGCTTCCTCGACGGTATCGGCAACGGTCTGGGTTACTCGATGATCTTGCTAGTTGTCGGTTTCTTCCGCGAGTTGTTCGGCAGTGGAACCTTGTTCGGGTTCACCGTCTTCTCGCTGACCAAGAATGGCGGCTGGTATGAACCGAACGGTCTGATGCTGCTCCCACCGAGTGCATTCTTCCTGATCGGCTTCATCATTTGGGTCATTCGCACGTTCCGTCCGGAACAAGTGGAATCGGAGGGTTAAGCCATGGAATTGTTGAACATTGCTCTGAAAGCTGTTTTCAGCGAAAACCTGGCCCTCGCGTTCTTCCTCGGAATGTGCACGTTCCTGGCGGTGTCCAAGAACGTGAAGACTGCCCTGGGCCTGGGTGTCGCAGTGGTGGCGGTGATGGCGATTACCATCCCAGCCAACCAATTGCTGTACGCCAACTTCCTGAAAAAGGGTGCCATGGTTTGGATCAGTCCAAGCCTGGCCGAAACCGACCTCGAGTTCCTCGGTCTGATCAGCTACATCGGCGTGATCGCGGCCATCGTGCAGATCCTGGAAATGACGCTCGATCGTTACTTCCCACCGCTGTACAACGCTCTGGGTATCTTCCTTCCGCTGATCACCGTGAACTGTGCCATCTTGGGTGGTTCGCTGTTCATGGTCGAACGTAACTACACGTTCGTCGAAAGCGTGGTTTATGGTCTGTTCGCAGGTATCGGTTGGGCGTTGGCAATCGCCTCGCTGGCGGGTATTCGCGAAAAACTGAAATACAGCGACGTGCCAGATGGTCTAAAGGGCCTCGGGATTACGTTCATCACTGCCGGTCTGATGGCGATGGCCTTCATGGCGTTCGGCGGCATGTTGTAATCGGAACGTAGCACGGTTATTAGCAACTTAAGTCTCCTGGCATCAGGAAGAAAATAACAATGTTAACAGTCATTCTCGGCGTAGGTATGTTCACCGGAGTGGTGTTGCTCCTGGTGGTCGTCATTCTGCTGGCCAAGAAAGTCCTGGTGCCGTCGGGCGATGTGCATATCGACATTAACGAGCACACCAAGTCGATCGACGTGCCCGCAGGCGGTAAGCTGCTCAACGCGTTGGCCGACCAGGGCGTGTTCGTCTCCTCGGCCTGCGGTGGCGGTGGTACTTGTGCCCAGTGCATCGTGAAGGTGAAGAGTGGTGGCGGCGACATCCTGCCGACCGAACGCTCGCACATCAATAAGCGTCAAGCTCGCGAAGGCTATCGCCTTTCGTGCCAGGTTGCCGTCAAGCAGGACATGGAAGTCGAAGTCCCGCACGAAGCCCTGGAAACCAAGAAGTGGGAATGCGAGGTCATCTCGAACCGCAACGTTGCCACCTTCATCAAAGAATTCAAGCTGAAGATTCCCGAAGGGGAAGCGGTTAACTTCAAGCCGGGTGGTTATATCCAGATTGAAGTCCCTCCTCACGAAATCCACTACAAAGATTTCGACATCGAAGAGGAATACCACGAAGACTGGGATAAGTTCAACCTGTGGCGTTACGTCTCGAAGGTTGACGAACCGGTCATCCGTGCTTACTCGATGGCCAACTACCCGGGCGAAAAGGGCATCATCATGCTCAACGTCCGCGTTGCTTCGCCACCACCACGCGCCCCTGAAGGAACGCCTCCAGGTAAGGTCTCCAGTTACATCTTTAACTGCAAGCCAGGCGACAAGGTCACCATCAGCGGTCCTTACGGTGAATTTTTCATCAACGAAAGCGACGCCGAAATGGTGTACATCGGTGGTGGTGCCGGTATGGCTCCGCTGCGAAGTCACATCTTCGAACTGTTCAAAGAACGCAAGACCAACCGCAAGGTCAGCTACTGGTACGGTGGTCGTAGCGTTCGCGAATTGTTCTACGTCGACGAATTCGAAGAGATTGAAAAGGAGTTCCCAAACTTCAAGTTCAATATCGCTTTGTCCGACCCGATGCCACAGGACAACTGGACCGGTTATCAGGGCTTCATCCACCAGGTGCTGTTGGAAAACTACCTGAAGAACCATCCCGCTCCGGAAGACATCGAATACTACATGTGTGGTCCTCCGATGATGAACCAGGCTGTCTTCAAGATGCTGGACGACCTGGGTGTCGAACCGGAAAACATCCGCTTCGACGACTTCGGCGGCTAAGCCTTGTTGGCGAGCAATTTCAGCTCGCGGAATATCATGCAAAAGATCACTACGGCCAGCCTCCTTTGGCTGGCCGTTTTCCTTGGTTGCCAGCAACAGCTGCCCGATTCTTCGATCAGCACGATCCAAGGGCAGACGATGGGTACCACCTACAGCGTGCGTGCCGTCACTGGACCCGATGGTCCTCAGAAGCTGGAAGCGGCTCAGGCCAAAGTTGATGCCTGCCTGGTGGAAGTCAATCGCCAGATGTCGACCTACGACCCCGAGTCCGAGCTCTCGAAATTCAATCAGGCTCCGGCCAACGAGTGGTTCCCGGTCTCGCCGCAACTGCTGCTGGTGGTCAAAGACGCTCGCCTCATCAGCGATGCAACCGACGGGGCATTCGACGTGACGGTCGGTCCTTACGTGAATCTGTGGCGATTCGGTCCCGACAAGAAGCGAAAAGAGTTTCCGACCGACGCCGAAGTTGAAGAGCGGCATCGCTATGTCGGTTATCAGAAGGTCGAGTTCCGCGAAGATCCACCGGCACTCAAGAAGTCGGAAAACGATTTGTATGTCGACTTATCGGCGATCGCCAAAGGATACGGCGTCGACGCTGTGTTTCAGGTACTGAAGGAAGAAGGCTTCAGCGACTTCATGGTCGAGATCGGCGGCGAAGTCCGCGCGACTGGGATGAAGCCGAATGGCGAGCCGTGGCGAATCGGCATCGAGACACCTTCCGATCAGCAGCGTGACTACAACCTGGTGATCGGGCTGACCGATCAGGCTTTGGCCACCTCAGGCGACTACCGCAATTTCTTTATGCACGAGGGCAAGCGGTTCTCGCACACGATCAATCCGCAGACAGGCTACCCGGTCGAGCACGACCTGGCTTCGGTCAGTGTCCTCCATGGCGAGTGTGCGATGGCCGATGGTTATGCGACCGCACTTTTGGTCTTGGGACCGGATGCGGGGTATAATTTTGCACAGAAACACAAGTTGGCCGCCTTCTTTCAGATTCGTAAAGAAGATGGATCGGTCGAGCCCCGATCGACCGATGGCTGGCCTCAGAACGCTCTAGATTAAGAGAGACCTGCGATGCTTTACACGATGCTGGTTGCCGTTGGCGTGTTTGCCATTGCCCTGACCGGGATGGCTGTGGGGGTCATCCTCAGCAATCGCAAGATCAAGGGAAGCTGCGGCGGTCTGAACAATTTCAAGGACTCGGTCGGCAATCCAATCTGCGATGCTTGCAGCAATCCGTCCCCTTCGTGCAGCCGAATTCCTGAAAAGGAACGCTGCCAGGAACCGGCGGATTGCGACGAGCACGACGCCGAAATGGCTCGCCACTCGCACTAGCTGAGTCCCCTGGCAGGACCTTTTTAACGGGTTACAGCGATACTTGGCCCGAAACGTGGGGTTTCTACCCAGGAACCTTTTCACATTTCGCCATTTCGCACCATCTTGAACAAAGGGTCTGGTCATGAAATGTTCCGCGCGGTTTCTTCTCTCGGTTGTCGGCGTACTTGGCTTGGCAACCACTTCGTATGCCCAGCAGGGGCCCTCTTTTGATCGTCTCGATCGCAACAGTGACGGCAAGATTGTCAAAGACGAATTGCCTGAGCGTGCCCAACGTCTGTTCGATCGGATCGATGCCGATTCGGACGGTACCGTCACCAGGCAAGAGTTCCAGGCATTCGAGCGGATTCGAACGCAAATGCAAAGGCAGCCCGGAATGAACCGAGGTCAGAACCAGGACGCCATGGTCGGCGTGAAAATCACCCGAGACATCTCGTACCTCGAGTCGAGTGGCGAACCACAGAAGCTCGACATCGCTGTGCCTGAGAAGCCAGCGAGCGACAAGCCATTGCCCGTGCTCGTGCTGATTCATGGCGGCGGCTGGCAAAGTGGTAGCCGTGGTCCTTACCTCAGCAAAGCGTTGCCCTTGGTTCGTGATGGCGAGTTCGCCGCGGTATCCATCGGCTATCGGTTGACCGGCCGCGCAAGCTGGCCAGCCCAGATCCACGACTGCCAAGCAGGTCTGCGTTGGGTGAAAGCCAATGCCGAGAAGTACAACTTGGATCCTGAGAAGATCGTCGTCTGGGGAAGCTCGGCCGGTGGTCATCTCGTCGCGATGCTTGGCGTGTCGGCCGATGCGAAAGAGCTCGACGGCAAGCTTGGCCCGCACACCGATCAAACGCTGGAAGTCGCTGGCGTGGTCGATTTCTTTGGACCTGCCAACATGGCAACCATGGGCGAGCCCGAAGGTTTTCAGCGACACAACGATCCGGAATCGCCTGAGAGCAAACTGCTGGGCGGCGCCGTGCTCGAGAACCTTGAGGTTGCCAAAGCGGCTTCGCCTCAGACATATGTCTCGAAGGGAGATGCTCCTTTCCTGATTCTGCATGGCACCAAAGATGGAACCGTGCCGTTTCAGCAGTCGGTCGATTTCCATGCCGCGTTGACCGAGGCAGGCGTCGAGTCGACGTTCGTTCCGGTTAACGGAGCAGGGCACGGCTTCGGTGGTCCGGAAGTCGATCAACGCGTGCGAGACTTCCTCGACAAGATCCTGTTGGGCAAGGAAATCGAAATCAGTAGCGAAGCCATCGACTCGGCGCAGCGACCGCAACTTCGACAGCGAATGCAGCAGCGACAACGTCCGGAATAACGTGCGTTTGCCAATTTGACCGACTATAATGGGCCGATGAACTCTTGAACGATTCGTCGGCCTTTTTTGTTGGATTCGTCATGATTCGTCTTGCCGCTTTCGCGATCGCCTTGCTCTGGGGAACTGCCGCTACAGGCGTCGCTGCCGAGCGCCCCAACATCGTGCTGATCTATGCGGACGATCTCGGCTGGAGGGATGTCGGCTACCAAGGGACCGACTTCTACGAGACTCCGGTCCTTGATGCGTTCGCCAAGCAAGGCATGACCTTTTCGGCTGGATACGCATGTGCTGGCAACTGCGCACCGAGCCGGGCCTGTCTGCTCTCTGGGCAATATACGCCGCGTCATCACCTGTATGCCGTGGGAAGTACCGACCGCGGTGCGAAGAACGAAATGCGTCTGGTTCCGGTTCCCAACAGCAAAGGATTGAGTCCGCAGAATTTCACGCTTGCGGAAGCGTTGAAAGAGGCTGGCTATGTGACCGGGCACTTCGGTAAGTGGCACCTCTCCGGCAAGGATGGTGCCGACCCAAGCGAACAAGGCTTTGACGAAACATTCGATTCGTTTGGCGACGGCCCATTGGTCGAAGGGACCGAGACTAACAAGAAGGGACCGCCTGCCGATCCCAAGGGTGTGTTCACACTCACCGACATGGCCTGTCAGTTCATCGAAAAGAATCAGGATCGCCCCTTCTTCTGCTACCTGCCGCATCATGCGATTCACGGACCATTGCAAGGCCAGAAGACGACCGTTGCCAAGTTTGAAGCGAAGCCCAAAGGAGACCAGCACAAGTCGGTCATGTACGCGGCGTGCACGTATGATCTCGACGAAAGTGTCGGCCGCCTTTTGAAAAAGCTCGATGACCTGGGGCTGGCCGAAAAGACGCTTGTCATCTTCACGAGCGATAACGGCGCGACGCCACAGTCGCTGCAAGAACCGCTGCGGGGCAACAAGGGTGGCTACTACGAAGGAGGCATCCGGGAACCGTTTCTGGTGCGTTGGCCAGGGAAGATTAAGCCTGGTAGCCAAAGCGACGTGCCGGTGATTCAAGTTGATCTCTATCCGACGATCCTCGATGCAGCGGGCATTGAAGTCCCCGAAGGGAAAGTTCTCGATGGCGAAAGCTTGCTGCCGCTGCTGACTGGGACCGGCGAACTGAAGCGCGAGGCGATCTTCTGGCACTTCCCTGGCTACTTGAATCAGCCGGTGACACGCGGCAGGGAACTCGATGTTCGTACCGGGTTTCGTTCGCGACCGGTGACTGTGATCAACAAGGATCACTGGAAGCTGCATCTGTTTCACGAAGAGTGGGTTTTGGATGGGGGTCAGGCCAAGCTGCCGGAGAACGGGGCGGTCGAACTGTACGATCTGCAGAACGACATTGGTGAACGAAACGATCTGTCGGCATCGAACCCAGAAAAGCGAGACGAACTGATCGCCGATGTGCTGCGTTGGCATCAGCATGTGGGGGCGATTGTGCCGAGCGAACCGAATCCCGCTTATAGCCCCGGCAAGAAGGGGAACTCCAAGCGAAACAAGTAATGCCAGCCTTTTGCTGGGCGTTGGCTTGGTTAGTGGTCGATTCTGTCACCCAAGTGGACCATTCCACCCGTTAGGGCAGCCGCGCATTGTCCGCAAGTTATGACTCTCAAAGGGTTTTCCTATTGGACTTGCTCCCGCCGGTTCGTGTAAAATGAAAGGACCTGAAAGATTTCAGGAAAAAAGCTGGGTCCAGCCCGTCGATGTACGGTAGTAGGCCAGCCATCTCCCAGCTTTCCCGCCTCCATCACTCCCACCTGCTAGCTTTCGATCGCCTGAGACGCGTGCCCTGTCGCGACGTGATCTTGCGAGATTGTTGTCGCCCCACGCGATCTTCAGCCGGCCTGAAGCAACTTTCGACGAACTATGAACACCACTTTCCCACAATTTCGCTCGACACTACTGCTCGCGCTTGGGGTAGTTCTTGGGTGCACTCCGCTCGCCTGGGCTGAGGAAGACGCCATGCGAGATAAGGGAAAGAAGATCTACACTTCGATGTGTGCCGACTGCCATGGCGATCAGGGCCAAGGCGTCGCCGGAGCGTACGAAGCGACACTCGCAGGGGATGCCAGTATTGGCGAGCTCGCTGATCAGATTTCCAAGACCATGCCGGAAGGGGACGCCGAGGCATGCCAGGGACCTGATGCCGAAGCGGTCGCTGCTTACATGCATTACAGCTTTTACAGCGAAGCGGCCCGAATCCGAAACCGTCCGCCACAAATCAGCTTGGCTCGTCTGACCGGCAACCAGCTTCGTCAGAGCCTGGCCGATCTGTATGGTCACTTCTACGGCAACATGGCCTACACCGACGAACGTGGCGTGAAGGGGATCTATTTCACCGGGGCGCGCTGGAAAGAAGAGAATAAGAAGATCGAACGGATCGATTCGACCATCGACTTCGATTTCGGCCGTGAAGGTCCTGGCGAAGGAATCGACAAAGAAGACTTCCTGATCCATTGGAACGGCAGCATCATCGCGGAAGAAACAGGCGACTACGAAATCATTCTTCGCAGCACTGTCTCGTTCACCATGCACTTCGGTAAGCTGGGACGCGAGTTCATCGACAACCACGTGCAGTCAGGTGACAAAACCGAGTTCCGCGAAGTGGTTCGTCTGACCGCCGGGCGAGCCTACCCCTTCAAAATCGACTACGTCCAGCGAAAGCGAAAGACCGAGCAACCGCCTGCCAGCATCTCGATGTCGTGGATCCCTCCGCATGGCACCGAACAGTTGATCCCCAAACGGAATTTGATTCCATGGACCGTCGAACCATCGTTCTCGCTGCAAACCAAGCTGCCGCCGGACGACCGTAGCTACGGCTTTGAACGAGGGATCGCGGTCGATCGCCAATGGGACGATTCGACCACATCGGCCGCTTTGGAATTCGGCCTGGTAGCCGTCGACGAACTATGGCCTGATTTCCAGCGACGCAACAAGAAGGTCCCTGAGGATAATCGCCAGCGGCTGAAGGCCTTCCTGACGGAACTGGTCGAAACGGCGTTTCGCACCAAGCTCAGCGATGATCTGAAGCAGCTTTACATCGAACAGCAAGTGGCCCAGTGCCCCGACGATAGCGAAGCAATCCGCCGCGTCGTGTTGATGGCACTCAAGTCACCGCGGTTCCTCTATCCGCAAACCGATGCGACCGATTCGCCGTCGCAGAAGGTTGCCAATCGCTTGGCGCTGACCTTCTACGATTCATTGCCATCCGACAAATGGTTGATCGAGAAGGTTGAGCGAAACCAGCTTCAGAACGAACAGCAGATTCGCGAAGCGGCCTGGCGGATGGTGAACGACTTCCGTACCCGCGGTAAGACTCGCGAGATGCTGCACGAGTGGCTCAACATGGGGCACTTCAACGAGATCACCAAAGATGAGAAGCAGTTCCCTGAGTTTGATAAGGAACTGGTCGCCGACATGCGCATGTCGTTGAACTATTTCCTCGACGATGTCGTCTGGAGCGAAAAGAGCGACTATCGCCAACTGCTGACCGCTGACTGGGGCTATGCCAGCGACAAGATGGCGGCGTTCTACGGCGATGCCTGGAAACCGGAAGGCTCACAGAACAAGGACGAAGCCAAGTTGCCTCGCGGCCCCGGTGCCGAGCGACTCCGTAAGACCAGCGATCCCAGTAAACTGCGGATGGGTGTGCTGACGCATCCTTACTTGATGAGTGGCCTGGCATACACCGATGCGACGTCTCCTATCCATCGTGGCGTATTTTTGATTCGCTACGTCTTGGGGCGAACCCTTCGCCCGCCGAACGCTGCGTTCTCGCCGCTTAGTCCGGACTTGCATCCCGATCTGACCACGCGGGAACGGGTCGCGCTGCAGACCAGTCCTGAAAGCTGCCAGGTATGCCATTCGCGTATCAACGGTCTCGGTTTTACGCTGGAACGCTTCGACGCGGTTGGTCGTTTCCGCGAAACAGAACAGAACAAGCAGATCGATCCGCAGGGCGGCTACACCGGCCGTGACGGCGAAGATTTGACCTTCCAGAACGAAAAGGACCTGGTCCAGTTTCTGGTCGATAGTGACGATGCCCACCGAGCGTTTGTCAGCCGTGCCTTCCAGCATTTCGTGAAGCAGCCAGTGGCCGCTTACGGACCGCAGAAGCTCGACGAACTGACGCAACGCTTCAAAGATAGCGGCTTCAATGTCCGCGCCCTCTTGGTCGAGATCGCAGTGGTCGCGGCCATGGAACCCCACGACGCCAACATTGCAGGATGAACTTATGGCGAACCAACTTTCACGACGCGATTTTCTGCAGAAGACCGGCATTAGCCTGGCCGCTGCGAACTTGCTGGCAGGTCTGCCAAGCCTTGGCTGGACCGCCCAAGCCGCGCCTAAAAAGCGACTGGTGTTCATCTTCAGTCCCAACGGTGTGATCCCAGATCACTTCTGGCCCAAGACGCTTGGTTCGGAGTACGACCTCCAACGGATCTTGAAGCCGCTCGAACCGTTCAAGAGCCAGACCATGACCATCAAAGGGGTCGGCAACCTGATCCGCGGCGATGGCGACGGGCACATGCGTGGCATGGGCTGTTTGCTCACTGGGATCGAGCTTTTCCCTGGCGACGTTCAAGGGGGAAGCGATACTCCGGCCGGCTGGGCGATGGGTATCTCGGTCGATCAGTTTCTGAAGAATCAGCTTCAAGCCAATGCCGATACGCAGACGCGTTTCGGTTCGCTCGAATTCGGCGTGATGGTACCTGACCGGGCCGATACCTGGACCCGCTGGTCGTACGCGGGCCCGAATCAGCCGATTGCACCGATCGACGATCCTTACCAGATGTTCGACAAGATGTACGGCCAGGCCAAGAACCGGGCCATGCTGGCAAGCGTGCTCGATGACCTCTCGGACGACTTCAAGAAGGTCGAGAAGCTGATCAGCGTTGAAGATCGCCAACTTCTCGACACGCACGTGCAGATGGTCCGCAAGGTGGAGCTCGAGCTTCAAGCCGAACTGGTCCAGCAGCGGAAGTCGGAAGCCAATGCCGAGGACGAGCGAGCCGAGCTCGATCACGCGATCCCGGTGCTGCCACCAAACGTTCGGGAAGACAACGACAACATCCCGCAGATCACCAAGATGCAGATCGAGCTGATGGTCAACGGTTTCGTGCACGACATGAACCGCATCGCTTCGCTGCAAATCACCAACAGCGTCGGCCAGCCGAAGATGAAGTGGCTGGGGATCGAAGAAGGACATCACGGGCTGTCGCACGAACCGGACAGCAACGAAGATGCCTACGAGAAGTTGATTAAGATCAACACCTGGTACTGCGAACAAGTTGCTCACCTTGCCCAGCGACTGGCCGAAACGCCAGAGCCAGGCGGCAACGGCAGCATGCTCGACAACACGACGATTGTCTGGACCAACGAACTGGGCAAGGGGAACTCGCACACGCACGAGAACATCCCGTTCGTCCTGGTCGGCGGCGGCCTCGGCTTCAAAATGGGCCAGGCCATCGACTTCAAGAAGGTCCCACACAACCGCTTGCTGATGAACATCTGCGAAGCAATGGGCTACCCGCAAAAGACCTTTGGCAACCCCGACTACTGCAAAGAGGGCGGCCTGACCGGTTTGACCTAGTCACCGGTTGCTGGACTAAGAACAAAGAAAAAGGCCGCAGCGTTTGCTGCGGCCTTTTTTGTGTTGGTGCAATGAAGGTCTTTGGCTAGATCGAGCTATCGGTCTAGCGTTGGGTTTCTTCCTGTTCAGCCTTCCGGACGACCTCTTTATAGAACTTCAGCCAGGTTCGTTGCGAGTGAAATCGCTTTACGTCGGCTCTCAATTGTTCCAGAGTTGCTCCGTCAAATTTTACCGACGTCGGTAACTGTTCCCAGGATTCGACGGTCAATGACTCAGGTACTTCTTGTTTGGCGGTCTCTTTCGCGACTGGGCTGCACGCCAAAATCGAGAGAAGCACCATACATAGCATCCAGTAAGAAAATGCTCGCATTCTAATTCATCTCGTATTGAAATTAGTCGGTATCAACATCCTTTGGCGGTGGAAAAGAAACACCCACACGTCGCCAAAGGAGTCTGTCGAAAGCATATAGGTTTAGTCGAGGGTAGCGACTTCGCCGCCTGCGCGAGTGATGATGGAACGATATGTAGTATTGTCGATCGTTTCTCCGACGAACCGGGCCGAGCCATCAACTTTCAGGAATTGCGCTCCACCAGGGTGCTGGCTGCGGAAAGCACAGTACGCAGTCGATGTGTGATCATGCTTGTTGAGCGGCCACTGACCGGAGCCCCAGCAATAGTATCCAAACGACCAAATCGCACCGTAGGAAGTCGAAGGAACGCCCATTGGAGTGAAGTCCGTTTCGCCGACCATGAACGTGTTGGACGTTCCGTCGGTGATGTCGCGGAAGCTAGTTGGCTTGCGATGGAGGGGGCCAGGTGGGTTATCGGTATCGACAAACGTCTTGATAGGGATGATTGCACCGTCAGCCATCGTTGACGAGCCGTACAGGAAGTCGCCGAAAGGATCGGTGGTGTCACTGTCAGTCGAGAACAAGTAACTCGAAGGAGCTCGATTCTCGGAGCCCAGCGGCCCGGTGGGCATGGTCATCGTTGGGCAGTAATAGGTTGGAATGATTTCCTGCTGCAACAACGCATTAGTCCAGCCGTCACCGTCCGTATCCGTCGTGCTGTTGCGTGCTTCGGCTGGATCCCATCGGCTGGCGATTGCATCCTGTTCGATGAAAGGCATCAACGGAATCCATCCTGGTTGCTGCGCCGCAGTGTCGTCGCCTTCCAGGCGATCTCGGAATGCGTAAGGGAAGAACCCGAACGTATCGTGGAAGTTATGCATCGCCACGCCAATCTGTTTCAGATTGTTCGAGCAGCTCATGCGACGGGCTGCTTCGCGGGCTTGTTGGACCGCGGGGAGAAGCAGGGCGATCAAGATGCCGATGATGGCGATCACCACCAACAGTTCGACCAGGGTAAATGCAGAACGCGATGTACGAACGGACATCGTATAAAACCTTTTGTAAGTGCCAACC
Organism: Bremerella sp. JC817; assembly: GCF_040718835.1. Taxonomy (NCBI): domain Bacteria; kingdom Pseudomonadati; phylum Planctomycetota; class Planctomycetia; order Pirellulales; family Pirellulaceae; genus Bremerella; species Bremerella sp. JC817. The sequence goes on from NZ_JBFEFG010000264.1 coordinate 239,433, forward strand.
TGGGAAGGGGTTATGGCTCAGAGGGGCATCCTCCGAGATCCGGGTGGCTGGCATCGCAAAAGGCGATCGCTGGCTGAAGAGAGTCCAGTTTGCTGCTAGGCAAAGTGAAACTGAGTCTCAATTGCATTCCGTTTTAAGGGAGTGACTAGGTGTCGTCAAGAGTCGCCGATGGAAAAGATCCAACTTGAAAGCAACCCGAGGCGATTCCGCGGTATGGGGCCTTTTAGACGCTATTGGGGGGCAGGTGGATTGCAGATGACGTGGCCGCGATGGCCGCTTCGGACCGATTCGCCTCCTGTCGAAATGACACCCTTTGCCATTTTGGCAGCGTGCTGGCATCGACTCTTCTGGCAGTCATGGGAAGAGTTGGTTTTCTGAAAACCGTTGAAAAACAACAGGTTCGGACAACTTCGATTTTGAATTGTGCGAATTGGCGCGCCTCTTGCAATTTAGACTTTCGCCTCTGGGACGAGGCACTTAAACCGACTGAAAATCGGGTTTGCAAATTCGAGTAACTTTACGCGGTTTTGTTTCAACTTCTGTAGGACTTATTATGGAAAGGTTGATCAAAATGGTCCGTACTCCTGCACAATCTGAAGCGAAGAGCCACCCGCTGACCAACTGGCATAGCGAGATGGACAACCTGTTTGAATCGTTCTTTCGCCCGGTCCGCCAAAGTGCGTCTGGCGCATGGCTGCCGGCCATGAACATCTCGGAATCGGAAGGTGCCTATCAGATCGATCTGGAACTGCCAGGTCTGGGGGCCGAAGACGTCAATGTCGAACTCCACGACGGCAAGTTGACGATCTCCGGCGAACGCAAGACCGAAGAGCAATCGGACGATCGTCGTTGGCATCGTGTCGAACATGTTTACGGCAAGTTCCAACGCGAACTGAAACTGGGAGTTCCGGTTGACGAGGACAACGTCACCGCCAACTTTAAGAATGGTGTCCTCTCGGTCTCGATTCCGAAATCGGAACAGGCCAAGCCTCGCAAGATTGAGGTGAAGAACAGCTAAGACAACATCCCTCGTGCATTTCCTTGGATGAGCATGACGCCGGCCGCGACCCCCAAAGCGGCCGGCGTTCTTGTTTCTTGCTCCGGTCGTAGGTCGCTTGAGTCTGGCCGCTGGTGGCGCCATACTACCCAGCAGCATCCTTTCCCTTCATGCCTCGCCCAGGTGAATGCCTCTCATGGACCGACCTCTTAATTGGAATAGCCGCAATCTGACCCAAGGCTGGCAACGTGGCGTTACTGCTTTCTATTACGGACTGAACTTTCAGGAAGATGACTTCCATAAGCCGCAAGTCGGGATTGGGGTCCCGCTGCTGGAAGGGAATCTGTGTAACGTTCATGCCTATCGCCTGGCCACGCTGCTGAAGCAAGGCTGCGAGAAAGAAGGGCTCATCGGGTTTCCGTTCGGCACGCCGGCGGTCAGCGACAACATCACTCAAGGGCAAGAGGGGGGCAACGCCAGTCTTCCGTCGCGCAACATGATTGCCAACGCGGCCGAATGCGTGACGAGTGCGCATGGTTACGATTTCCTGATCGGCATGCACAACTGCGACAAGAACGGTCCTGGCTTCGCGATGGCCTTGGCTCGTTTGAATTACCCAGGCCTGATCGTCAACGGCGGCAGTATCAAGCCAGGTTGTCATCGCGGACAAGATACGTCGATTCTGGATGTCTACGATTCCCAGGCCGCGGCCAGTGTCGGCGCGATGACGCATGACGAAGCGGATCAGATTCTGCGCACCGCATGCCCGGGGCCTGGCGGATGTGGCATCGCGGCCTCGTTCAATACCTGGGGGATCGCGCTGGAAGCGATGGGCCTGTCGGCTCCTTATTCCAGTAGCAACCCTGCGGACGACCCGTCGAAGATCGCCGAGTGTGAAGGGGTTGGTGTGCTGGTCAAACGACTCCTAGCGGAAGACATTCGTCCCCGCGACATCGTCACGCGTGCTTCGATGTTGAATGCGACCCGAGCGGTTGCGGCGATGGGTGGTTCGACCAATGGTGTGTTGCATCTACTGGCATTGGCTCGCGAAGCTCACGTTGATTTCCATCTGCAAGACATTCAGCAGATCTGCCGTGAAACGCCGGTGCTGTGCAGCTTTGCCCCACGTGGCAAGCGAACGATGTTCGACCTGTTCAAGCTAGGGGGAACACCGATCTTCCTGAAGTATCTGCTGCAGCAAGGAATGCTCGATGGCGACTGTATCACGGTCACTGGCAAGACGATGGCCGAGAACCTGGCCGATGTGCCGGACGTGACTTGGGATCAAGATTTGATCGTCCCGGTCGAAAAGCCGTTCAAGCCGTATGCCGACATGCAGATCTGCTTTGGCAACCTGGCCCCTGGCGGAATCGTGTTCAAGGTGAGCAGTATGAAAGAGCCCACCTTCCGCGGCAACGCGATTTGTTTCGACGATCCTCGCAAGATTGTCGAAGCGGTCGAACGTGATGAAATTCAGCCTGGTACGGTGATCGTGCTGCGTTACCTCGGCCCGATGGCCTCCGGCATGCCGGAAGTCTTGGTGGCGACTGCCGCGCTGGCCGTGCCGAAGCTGGATGGCAAGGTCGCGTTTCTTTCAGATACGCGTGTTTCGGGGGTTTCGCACGGAGCGATCGGTGTGCACTGCTCGCCGGAAGCTGCCGTGGGTGGGCCGATTGCTTTGGTTGAAGATGGCGACGAGATCTCGTTCGACCTGGTCGCAGGCGATCTCACGTTGCACGTTGACGATGCCCTTCTGGCAGAGCGTCGTCGAAAGTGGAACGCGCCTGAGATCCCGCGCACGCGCGGTTATCTTGCCGACTTCGCCGCGACCGTATCGCAGGCACATCATGGCTGCGTCAGCAAAGCCTTTCTTCCCGATGCGGATTAGTCCGTTTGGGGTGCCTAACTCGCGCTGATATCCTGACTTCCGTGTAGGTGGTCAGAAAAAATTTTAGCAGCAAATGAAACCTCTTCCTTTAATTTGCGGCTAAGGCGGAAACGTTTTCCATTGCTAAATCCAATGGAGTGGGAACCCGTGACCGGTCCCACTTTGTGCTGTACGATTCACACCAACTAGCGACCATTCACGATCCCAGTACGTGGTGCCTAACTCATGGACCTTCGAGAATCTCTTGGCGTTCGTCAGCCCGGTGAAGCCGTCGATCTGAAGTCGGAACGACAGGAACTCATCCGCTACATCAACCTGCAACTTATCGCCAACGAATTGGCTCCGGCACTCGATGCGAGTGACGTCGAGTTTATCGGTTTGGCGAAGGGCTTGCTGGCGAATTACCACGAAAAAACCCGGATGCTCTACGATCGGCCAGCCCCGATCGACCAACGTATTGAAGCGTTTCTGGAGCGATACTTCCAAGACCTGAAGCCGGCCGAGCCACTGCGGTTGCCCCGCAAGTCGTTTACCCTGGAGCGTCACGGCGTTGCTCGCGAGTTGTCACTGCCGGTCAATCGCAACGAGTTCAAAAGCGAACTGGTCGAGTCGTACCGAATTGCCAACGGTGTGCTGCATAACCCACGCCACGATCGACGGACGACCAAAGGCACTTTCCACGTGACCGATGGTGGCTTGCCCGTAGCCGGCGACAAACGTCTTGTGCCGCGCGAAGTGTTCATGAAGATGTTCCAGATCGCGGTGAATCCACCTGAAAAGGACACACTGCTGCCGTTCACCTCGGACAACGAAACTCCGGCTCATAGCATTGTTTCGCTGCTGCTGCGCCCGGTTGTCTGCCCGGAAGTTCCGGGTGTGACCCCCGAGAAGTCGATGGAAGTTCGCTTCTTCGTGCCGGGGCAGTTGGTCAGCAACATGGACTTTGTCGAATCGATTTTCGGCAACGCCGGCGATCCTTACATCTCGAAGAACAACGCCGCCCTCGACGTCGAGCATTGGACGGGGCATACCGGTTGCGTGATTCTGGCGCCGCACTTGGGTTCGTATACCAAGAAGGAACTGGGCCTGCCGCATTGGGATGTTGCCACCGCTCGCCAACGCCAGGACTCGATGTGCTGGAAGGAAGAGGGCGAACTGTACAACGACGGCATGGCGTTCAAATTGACCTGCCGCGATGCCAGTGGCGTGGTGGTGACGCTGATCGCCGACAACTACTACGGTTACTGTAAGAAAGAAGTCAAAACGCAGATCAGCTACGCCGCGAACTTGTACGGCAACACCGAAGAAGAACACGCAGGCGGCTGTATTGCCTACACCAGTTGGAATCTGGGTGACGAATTCAAAGTCAACAGCCAGAAGTACAACGGTCGTACGATCGATGACGTGAAGAACGACTACGGCGATTGGATCGACTTCCAGCCGGAAGGTTACGGTATCGATAAGCGTCATCCGGAAGTGTTCTACATTCCGGAGGATGCCCGGGCCACGATGCTCGAGCAGTGCATCAAATGGACTCGCGATGGCGAAGAGCACTCGTTGCCGCTGCTGCCGAATCAGTACTACATTGCACCATCGGGTTACAAAATCCGCATGGAAAAGCACCCGGCCGCCCCAAGCTGGCGTCTGGTTGGTTCGGCCGCGGAAGGTGTCTTCTGCCACAAGCCATGCACGGTGAGTGGCGGCGGCAAGAGCGAAATCAGTAAGTCGCTGACCGACTATACGCTGTACGGTCCGATCTTTGTTTCCGATATCGAGAAAGATCTCGACGCCGTCGACGAGATTTTCCAGAAAGATTACTCCGATCGCTGGAAAGCGGATTCGAACAAGCGACCTGACTATTCGAGCACACCATCGCGTCCGGTGCTTGCCCCGGAACGTACGCTCGGTAGTGTGATCAAACTGTTGACGCCGTCGATCGACTATACCGACGCCTACAACGAATGGCTGAACAGCATTCCGCATCACATCACTTCGATTGCCTTTATCATCAAGCGATTGATGCTGCCGGAATGGGGCGAGAACTGGCGTGACTACTTTGGTGTCGACATCGTCAACGGTGTGCCAGGGCACGAGCTGAAAGTGCTGGATCGAAAGCTGGTTGGTACGTACCTGCGGGTTGGTTTCAACAAAGACAATCGTTGGCGAACGTATAAGCTGCGACAAGACTTCATGCCGTCGGACAAGGTTCAGACCGAAGACGACATTAGTGCCTCGGTGATCGTTCCGAATGCGATGCTGGACTCGTTCGTAGATACAGAAGCGACCTCGTCCAAATTCACGATCAACTGCGAAGCCCGTTTGTTCCAGCGTCCCGACGATGCCATCCATCGCGGGTTCGATCGCAAGACCGAAAGCGACCTGGCGAAGCCGGGCAACTTCATCTCGAACTTCGAGCCGTTGACCAAGGACTACGTCGATCAGATGGCGACCCACGCGGTCGACTTCGATTCGTTCACGCAGCCCATGGAAGACTTTCTCGGAGCGTTCCTTGCTTCGGAGGACGAGTACGTTGTCAGTTCGGCCAATCCGCGGCTGGTGAACGGGGTGCCTACCAAGAACCCACGTTACCTGCAGATTCGTCCCGACCTGGAAAACCCATTGCCGAAGTACGTCGGTGAAATGGGTGCTCGTTTGTATCGCAAGCTGAAGCCGGAACAGGCCCTCTATCAGCCGGTGGGTGCCGTGCTTTGTGGTCGTCGAAACAATCCGCCAGACAAGGAAGCGGGGATTCGCGGTCTGGCCGTTTTTGGCCCGATCCATTATCAGGAGCTGCCGGAACTGTTCATGGACTTCGTCGCGTCGCTGACCGGCAAGAGCCCATCGACCACCGGTGCAGGTAGCGAAGGTGCGTTGACCAAGGGGCCATTCAATTGCTTGCGTCCCACGGCCGACTTGAACCAGGCGTTGGTCGGTTACATTTTGACCGGACTGGGTGGCTTCTCGACTGCCGCTGGTCACATTGGACCGAATGTGCGAGTCGATCACGACGTCAGCCTGTTGATTCCAGAGGTCTGGTGTCGCCTGACCCCAGAAGAACGCGATCCGGAGTTCCTGATTCGCAATCGCATGCTGGAGAAGGTGCAAGACTTCGAGTACGAAGGAGAGCAGATCCCTGGCAGCCGCCTGGGTTACCGCATTACCCGGGCCTTCGTGCGGATGTTCTTCGGACGCGTGTTCGACTATCCACTGTCGGTCTTCGACGAGTCGATCCTGAAGCCAGAAACGCAAAGCATGGAAGCCTACGTCGATGGCATCAAGCACATCGCCGAAGTGCAGCAGCGAGTAGCCCAGCGTTACCTCGACGACGGTTCGATCGAAGAAGCATGTCCGCCGCTGAAGGCTTTGCTAACCATCATGGCGGAAGGAAGCTACAATGGGAAAACGGCTCAGGATCCAGAATTCCGTGCGATGTTTACCCGCGAATCGCTGCTGAAGAGCGATTGGTACATGGAACGCCTGACGACTAAGCAGCAGCGTGATATCGAACTGTGGAAACGTCACATGGATTCACTGAAGAACTTCCTGGTCGACTCGGTTTACATCGAACAGGAGACTCGCGAAGAGCTGAAGCGTCGTCAGCAATACGTCGAGCAAGAGCTCAAGCGTCTCCAGGCGGCCGATTACATCCAGTCGCAAATCGGAACGCTCGGCGTCCAGCCGATGTAAGTCATCGACAGCGTGCTCCAAGAAATCAAAAAGGCATGTCCCGCGAGACATGCCTTTTTTTGTGTTCGTTCGTTTTGCGAGGAAGCGTTACTTCTTCTTCGGCCGAAACGCCTCGATGCGATCTGGGTTGGTCGTCAGGTAAGGACCGTCCAACAAATCGATGCAGTACGGAATCGCCGGGAAGACGGCGTCGAGGCATTCGCCGATTGCTTTCGGCTGGCCGGGCAGGTTGATGATCAGCGAGCCGGTGCGGATGCCGGCGGTCTGGCGCGAGAGTATTGCGGTGGGGACTTTCTCGAGGCTGACTTTACGCATCAGTTCGCCGAAGCCGGGCATCATCTTTTCGCAGACCTGCTCGGTAATATCCGGCGTGATGTCGCGAATGGCCGGGCCGGTGCCGCCGGTCGTGATGATCAGGCAGCAGCGCATGTCGTCGGCCAGGCTGATCAGCGTCCGGGCAAGCGTGTCGCGATCGTCGGGGATGACCTTGGCGACCGGTTCCCAGGGCGAGGTCAGCACTTCGCTCAAGTATTCATGAATCGCCGGCCCTCCGCGGTCTTCGTACTCCCCACGTGAGGCTCGGTCCGAAACGGTTACAATCCCGATCTTGGCGGGAGCATTCTTGTCGAAAGAGTTCGGCACGTTGCTATCTTCCTGCTGCGGCCTACGAGACCATCGGTTCCGAGAGTTCCGCCACGGTTTGAATGGCATCGCTGGCGTCGATGCTCGCCTCGGCGAAGCTGTCTTCCGTTTCCCAGATGGCAACCTTGCTGCAGGTCACGCCAGTTCCCTTCAGCAGTTTCGGGCAGACCTTCTCCAGGAGGTAAGTCGCCATGCTTTCGGCGGTTGGGTTGGCCGGCATGATGTACATCTTGCACGGGACGACTTGCTTGAGGGCGTTGATGCCGTTGTCGTCTTCTTCATTCAAGATGAAGGCGTGGTCCCAGTGCTCGTCGATCCACCCTTTGAATAGCCGTTTCAGCTCGGCAAAATCGATCACGCGCCCCACGCTGTCGACTTCGTCCCCTTGGACATGGAAGTCGGCAATGTAGTTATGGCCATGGAAGAATTCACACTTCCCGCCATGCTTGTAAAGTCGATGTCCGGCGCAGAACTTGATACGCCGCATAATAGTTAGGCTCATTTCACTTCTCCCTGGACTTGGTTCCAGGATCAGGCGGCCCTGGCTGGGCCCAAAATGCATTTTCTAATGGTTATTCTCGGAGATTGTGCCGGATGAGGCAAGGAGTTGCAAATCGGGCGAAGTGGCCGATTTCTCCTCGTGCGGACGCTGGAATCGGGCCAAATCGACTTCGGCACGCCACGTTAGTTTTCGCAGGATAAACCAAAGCAGAACAGACACAGCCAGGACGACGCAGTTTGGGATCAGTTGGCCCAGGCCGATTGTCTCGACCCAGAACTTCCAGCTCATCACGAATACGACGCTGGCCACCAACAGGGCGATCTCGAGGCTTCCGGCGAAGTCGACTCGTTGGCGAGCCTTCTGCAGTGGTGTCAACAGAATCGCAATCGCCAGCGACATGGCTGCCACCGCCAAGACGGCCTGCCAGCCGAAATAAAGGCCAACCGCGACCAGCATGATCGGGATACCCAGGCGGTGCGAAGCGTCGGTGCGCTCGGGTTTGGGAAGAGCCAGTCGCAGCACGGCACCGCCAATCGTTCCGGCGACGATTCCGCACATGGCTGTCAGGAACACTGACAGACGCGCGGCATCGTGAAATGACTCGAACGTCCAATCGCTCCAGGCCGCCGGGTAAAGTTCCGGCCAGATCAGTGGTGCGAAGAAGCCAACGCCGTAAGCAACCACGTTCAAGGTGAGCGGCATCCGGCTGCGATCCCACGCGATCAAAGCCCAGCACATCATCAGGCTGAAGAAGTAGCAATGGAACGCGTAGATCGAAAGCATCTCGAACTTCAGTTCCAACATGGCCCGGGCATAGCTGAGCGAGATCGCGGCATGCCCCGGGAGATTGCTTCCTCCTTGCAGCACTTCAGTATGCAGCAGGACCAGGAAGATCAGACCCATCGCGGCTTCCACCAGGGGATAGCGAGGGGAAATTGGTAAGCGACAAGTTCGGCAGCGGCCACCCAGCATCAACCATCCGAGGACCGGGACGTTGTCGTTCCAGGCCAGCTTCGTGCTGCAGAAGGGGCAACGCGAAGGCCGGGTCACGACCGTTTCGCCACGTGGCATCCGCCAGATGACCACGTTCAAAAAGCTGCCGACGGTGGCTCCGAAGAAAAAGAACCATGTGTACAGGAAGCCAGCGATCAGAACCGTCTGGATCCACTGGATCTGGTCCAAGCGGTTCTGGCGGCTCACGAAGTCTTCGTCCGAGCCGGAAAGCCAAAGCATCTCGAACGCTGGCCAAGCGAGCAAAGCCCCCATGCCTAGGCAAACCACGACCGCAATCGCATAGCGAAGCCAAATTAGTCGGGAAGCAGGTCGAGGCATGTTGCTTTACGTCATGGATTGCAGGGTTTCAGGAAGGGGTATTTTAGGTGCTTTCCCGCCAAAAACCCAGGGTGGCAGTGGGTATCCGCGACATGAGAAAGCGAGGATCCATCGTCGACGAATTCTATGGAATCCAGATGACTTCCAGCATGTTGCTCGTTAAACTGCCAATTCTTTGGACGGACACCCTTGTGGGTGGGCTCCTCCTCTCCCGGCATGCCAGCTTAGGAATCCGTTTGTGGATATCGATAATCCCTTCAAATCTCCGGTCGATTTTGGTTCGAGCGAACCAGCCGTCTCGGGCAATACGATCCAGATTCGCCCCTTTCCGATTCGTATGTCTCGCTTCCATTGCAGCGTGCTGACCCCCAAAGAGGTCTCGCTGATGCTGCATCAAGAGTTGGTCAATTATTGCCGCGAGCAAGGTTTGCAGGTGGTCGAGGGGCCTGCCGCTCGACAGATCGAGGCCGAGATCGCCGAGGTTGAAGAGGGCAATCAGGCTTTGCGATACTTGTTGCCGTTTCTGGCTGGCCAGGCAAAAGTGACCGTCAAAGGCGAGATCCGCCAGGGCAAGCGACCTGCCCAGCCTTTCGAGATCTCGCGAAACTTCCACATGGGAGCGTTCGGCGGCAGCAGCAAGACCATGATCAAGCAAGGCCTGCAGCGAATCGCCATGCAGATAGGCGTTCACGTGGGTGCGGAAACCCAGCCGGCGAATTCGGCGAGCTCGATGTTTGCCAAGTTCTATGTCCCTGGGGTGATTGTCGCCGCGCTGCTTCTGGCAATTATTTTGGCCACGATCTGCTATCAGACTTCGTTGACCTGGCCAGAGCGTCACGACGGGATGCCCAAGAACGAGCGTTGGATTTTCTGGCTGATGTCGTCCTGGATGTGGTACATCGCCTGTGCTGCCGGGGGCTATGCCTTTGCTCCGCAGAGCGTGCTAACCAGCCGAGCGTTTGTCAAAATCCGAGAAATTGTAGGTGTGAAGTCGATCCTGGCGATGCGGATCGTGTTCGGCATCTTCACGGTCCTGCCGGTGGTCGGAATTTACTTCTTTGCCAAACTGGTTTAACCGGTGGCGATTGTCTTCCAGGTCGGCTTCTGGCCAATGGCTGACAGGTCGCCTGACGGCTGTCCGCAAAACGTAATTTTCTGAGAACGGACCTTGCTGCGAAACGCCGACCGAACCTACAATTCCCAAACGCTTGCTCGAGGCATACCAGACCTGAATACTTACCCCAAGGTCTGCCCCGTCGCGGCTCCTGGTTAGCTGTCCTGGGATGGCCAATCCTTTCGACTTCGAGATCCTGCCTCAGCCGGATGATACGACCTGTGGGCCGACGAGCCTGCACGCCGTTTATCAGTACTTTGGCCTCAACCTCGATCTGCACCATCTGATCTCGGAAGTTCCGACCCTGGAACAGGGCGGCACCTTGGGTGTAATGCTGGGCATTGATGCCCTCCGTCGCGGCTTCAGTGCCACGATCTACACCTACAATCTTGAGGTCTTCGATCCGATCTGGTTTAGCCGCAGCTACGACCTGGTCGAGCGGCTCGAATCGCAGATGCAGGTCAAAGCCCAGTCAAAACTCCACCTGGCCAGCCAGGCATATGTCGAGTTCCTGCAACTGGGAGGCAAGATCAAGATGCGTGATTTGAACGCGATGTTGATCAGCCGCTTCCTGCATCAGTCGATCCCGATCCTCACCGGGCTCAGCTCGACCTACTTGTACGGTGGTCCGCGTGAGCATGGATTGAAGAACATTCCTGACGATGTCCGGGGACTTCCTCAGGGGCACTTTGTCGTTTTGTACGGCATGAATGAAAACCAGGATCGGGTCTACGTGGCCGATCCCTATTTGCCCAACCCACTGGGCGAGATGCATCACTATCCGGTCAGCTTTGACCGCCTGGTGTGTTCGATTCTGCTAGGCATTCTGACCTACGATTCCAACCTGCTGGTCATCGAACCGAAAAAGGTCGGCGGCAACGCAGGGGGCAGATCCGCTTCATGACGCCTTGAGTTCCTCTCCATCGCTTTCGGCCCGCGGTCGAAATGTCTGCGGGTCGGCGTTTTTGTGGATCGACACGCCGCTTCCACCCCCAATCATCGAAACTCGCGTCCCTCCCCGACGCATTGAAATAAGCATCATGGCAATTCTTATTGTGACCGACCAAACCGATCGCTGGCCCGCCGATAATCCGTCGGTCACGGTGGTCGACCCGAAGGCCTACATCACGCAGCCTCAGTTCAGTGAGATCCGTGGCGCGAAGGTCTTTAACCTGTGCGAAACCTATCGCTACCAAAGTGTCGGCTACTATGTCTCGCTGCTGGCGGAAGCCCGTGGCCATCGCCCGGTACCGAGTGTCGGGGCAATGCAGGACTGGAAGACCCGCAGCATCATTCGCCTGATTACCGAAGACCTCGACGAACTGATCCAGAAGTCGTTGGCACCCATCAAGTCGAAGAAGTTCACGCTGAGTATCTACTTTGGCAAGAACATGGCCAAACGCTACGATTCGTTGGCCTTGCGGCTTTTCAGTCTGTTTCAGGCTCCATTAATGCGGGCCAAGTTCATGCTCGAAAAGAACCGCTGGCAGCTGACCAGTGTCGGGGGGATCTCGGCGGCGGACGTGCCGGAAGCCCACTGGCCGTTCATCGTGGAGACATCGCTTGAACATTTCTCGAAGCGGCGAAGTGTCGCCAAGGTGAAGAAGACTCGCTTCGACATGGCGATCCTGCGAAACGCTGACGATCCAGAGCCGCCATCCGACGAAGTCGCATTGCAAAAGTTCGCCAAGGCGGCTGCCCAGCAAGGCATTTCGACCGAGTACATCTCTCGAGAAGACTATGGCCGGCTGGCAGAGTTCGATGCCCTATTTATTCGCGATACCACGGCGGTCAATCACTATACCTACCGCTTCGCTCGCCGGGCAGCGGCCGAAGGATTGGTGGTGATCGACGACCCGACTTCGATCTTGCTGTGCACGAACAAGGTGTACCTGGCCGAACTGCTGACGCGGCACAAGATCCCGGTGCCGAAGACGGTGGTCGTCCATCGCGACAACGCCGATACACTGGCCGAACAGTTAGGTTTTCCGTGCGTATTGAAGCGGCCTGACAGCGCATTTTCGCTGGGGGTGGTCAAGGTGAAAGACCCGGCCGAACTCGATCAGAAGTTGAACGAGTTCTTCGCCGATTCGGAACTGATCATCGCTCAGGAATTCTTGCCGACCGACTTCGACTGGCGCATCGGCATCTTCGATGGCCAGCCGCTGTATGCCTGCAAATACTACATGGCACGCGGCCACTGGCAGATCATTCGGCACGAGAACACCACTCGGGGCCGTTACGGCAAGCTGGAAACCTTGCCAGTGGAACTCGCTCCGCGGAAGGCGGTTCAGATCGCTTTGAAGGCGGCCAATTTAATTGGCGATGGGCTGTATGGCGTCGACGTCAAAGAGTCAGATGGCAAATTCTCGGTGATCGAAGTCAATGATAACCCGAACATTAACTCCGGCTGTGAAGACGCCGTGTTGAAGGAAGAGCTTTACCGCCGAATGGTATCGGTCTTCGTGAAACGTATCGAACAAAAGAAAGCAGGCGTCGAGTAGCTTCCGCCTTCGCTTTCACCCAGGTTCTAACCTTTCCAATTTTCATCAAGGCAAACCCAAGCCATGCTGGCTGAATCGACTGAATCCGAGAGCAATTCCATTTCGCTGTTTGAAGCATTTGGAGTCGAAGTCGAGTACATGATTGTTCACGATACGTCGCTCGATGTCGCCCCGATTGCCGACCAGGTCTTGCGCGACGAAGAGGGGCAGCCGAGTGAAGAAGTCGAGCATGGCGATATCGCCTGGTCGAACGAATTGGCCGCCCACGTCGTCGAACTGAAGACCAACGGTCCAGCCCCCAGCTTTGCCGGCCTGGCCCAGAAATTCCAGGCGAACGTGAACGAGATCAACGCGTCGCTTGGTCAGATTGGTGCGCTTTTGATGCCAAGTGCCATGCATCCGTGGATGCGTCCAGAACTGGAAATGAAGCTGTGGCCTTATGGCTACAACGAAGTCTACGAAGCGTTCAACGTCATTTTCAACTGCACTGGTCACGGTTGGGCCAATCTGCAAAGCTGCCACTTAAACCTGCCTTTCGCGACGGACGAAGAGTTCGGCCGATTGCATGCGGCCATTCGTTTGCTGCTGCCGATCTTGCCGGCCCTGACCGCCAGCAGTCCGGTTTGCGAACGCCAAATGACGCCGCACCTGGATCATCGCTTGGAAACGTATCGCCACAATGCCGACCGAATCCCTCAGGTCGCCGGGCATGTTATTCCTGAAGCCGTTTTCACGCGGAAGGATTACGAAGAGCAGATCCTGCAGCCGATCTACGACGCGATGGCTCCGCTCGACTTGCCAGGCGTACTGCGGCATGAATGGGCCAACAGTCGCGGTGCGATCGCTCGTTTCATGCGAAACACGATCGAAATCCGCGTGATGGACGTGCAAGAGCATCCCGCCGCCGACGTGGCGATCTGCCAGTTGGTAGCCAACGTGGCCAAGGCATTGACCGAAGAGAAATGGAGCTCGACGGCCGAGCAGCAAAAGGCGGAAACGAAGCGACTGAAAGAGATCTTCCTGAACGTGATCGACGACGCCGACGAAACAGTGATTGTCGATCCCGACTACCTGCAGCACTTCGGCTGGACGGAAGGGACCTGTACCGCCAACCAGTTGTGGCGATCGTTGGCCGATCAGTTTCCGGTAGAAGAAAAGCCACTGGCCGATGCCTTGCAGGTCATCCTCGAAGAAGGAACCTTGGCCCATCGCATCGTGCGGACACTGCATGGCAAGTTCGAGAGCCGGCTGTTGCCAGTTTACCGCGAACTGTGCGGTTGCCTCCAGGAAGGTCGCTCGTTCCACGGGCTCGACTAACGCTGCCCGATCACACAACACGAATTGCCATGAAACGATCTTCAACTCGCGTCTTGCTCTTCACCTGCGAACATGGTGGTAACCAGGTGCCTCGCAAGTTCGCTGGGCGGTTTGCGGATCACCAAGACCTCTTGAAGACACATCGTGGCTGGGACCCGGGTGCTTTGAAGACAGCAAAGGCCTTCGCCCAGGCTGCCGACGTCCAGCTGTTTTTCAGTGAGACGACCCGCTTGTTGGTCGACTTGAACCGGTCGGAATGGAACCCGGCATTGATGTCCAGCCTCGTGCCTCCGCCCAACGAGGAGGAGCGAGACGAGATCCTGGAAAAGTGGTATCGGCCGTTCCGTCAGCAGGTACTCGATTGGGTGACCCAGCACGTCCAGCAGAAGCAACAGGTCTGGCACCTTTCGTTTCACAGCTTCACGCCGGAGCTGAACGGGGAAGTCCGCAATGCCGAGATCGGTCTGCTGTACGATCCCCAACGCGAGCCGGAGCGGGCGCTGGCAGCTCGCTGGAAGGAAACGTTACGAGAGACGCTACCGGAGTGCCGGGTCCGGATGAACTATCCCTACCGCGGAATCACGGATGGTCATACGACCGCGTTGCGTAAAAGATTCGGGGCAGGGGAGTACGTCGGAATCGAGCTGGAAGTGAATCAGCTGCTTTATGCCCAAGCGCCGGCCCAGGTCAAACGGCTGATAGCAGGCCTGCAGGGGAGCTTCCTGGCCGCCCACCAGGGGATTTAAGCAGGCGATGCTTGCTTACGAAGAATGGCTGATCGGCACGCTTTACCTTGCTCCGCAATTCCTCCGAGTCTGGACGTAACCGGTTGCCTGCTTGCTACTTGAGATTCCCCCTAGGGATGGTATTCTTACACGTGGCATACAAGGAGGGGCTCTTATTTTTCAGGTCGCTGTCGCGCGCGGTGGCCGGATGGTCTCTCAGCAATAACCTTCAGTTCAAGTTCGGGGGAACGTTGAACGATCGGGATCTTAGGCAAAGGAGAGCAGGCCAGAACAAACGGACTGGTTCGTACGCTCTTTCCGCGTTCTTAGGGCTCAGCAACGCTGAGGATCTCATCGCATCTCTTCCCTGAAACCTGACTGGCACGTGGAATAGGAATTTTGCATGAAGAACCCACCCATCCATTGGTCGGAAGGGATGTTTCTTCGGCCCCATCATTTCCAAGCCCAGGATCGCCACTGGTACGAGTTCCTCGAAAACTCTTTCCGGGACCTGATCCCTTATGCCTATGGGATTCGTTCCATCGAAATCAGCGACCAGGCAATCGCCAATTTCCAGATTGACGTCTCGCACTGCGAAGCCCGGATGCGGGATGGCACGATCATCTCGATCGGCGGCAACGACCAGATGGACCGCGTCGATCTGCGGCAAGGTCTTCAGGGGCTGCAGAACCTGAAAGAGATCTTCCTCGAAAACGAAGTCATTCGAGTCTACCTGGCAGTCCCGCGCGTCAAACTGGGGCACGAGAACACGGCTCGCGATTCTCAATCTTCCCAGACACGCTACTACGAATTCTCGCGCGAGGACGAAGAAGAGAACCGCGGCGGAAACCCTCAAGAGGTCTCGTACCGCGAACTGAACATCCGCATCTTGTTGTCGACCGACGAACTTTCCGGCTACGACTTGCTGCCGATCTGCCAGATCATTCGCAACGAAGCTGACGGCACGCCGCGCATCGATCCGAACTATTGCCCACCTTGCCTGGCAATTGAAGCCTGGACGCCGCTGGGGACCGGCATCGTCCGCCGAACGTTCGATTTGATTGGCGAACGCATCGAACGCTTCCGCAACGACATCTTAAACCAGAACATTACCTGGGACCCGCGCGAGATTGGCGATCTCGAGAAAATGATGCGTCTGCGAACCTTGAACGAAGCCTACGCCGAACTGCGAGTGCTGGGGTTCAGCGATGGGATTCATCCGTTAACGGTCTATACAACCCTTTGCCGAATCGTCGGCCAGTTGGCGATCTTCGACGACAAGCAGCGACGCGTCGAAACGATTCCGAAGTACGACCACGAGAACCTGGCCGAGATCTTCCAGTGGGCCTACAACGAAATTCGCCGTTTAAGCGAAGGTCGCATCGACGCGACCTACGAACATCGCTTCTTCCTGGGAAGCGGCCAGTCGATGCATGTCCAATTGGATCCAAAGTGGTTCGATCCGAGCTGGGAGTGGTACATCGGTTTCGAGGGGGTAAGCATCTCGAAGGAAGATACGTACCAACTGGTAACCCAGGGCTTCCACTGGGTGTTTGGTAGCGGCGAACAGGTCGAAACGCTCTTCCGCAATAACATGCCAGGGGTTCGCTTGCGTCCCGTTGCGCAGCCACCGCGGGTCTTACCGCAAGGTGGCAACTGGGTTTACTTCCAGGTGCAGCGGCAAGGACCGCCATGGGACGATGTCCAACGAACGCAGACGATGGGCTGGCGTTTCCAGGAAGAATACATTCACGATGTCAAAGAACTGCAAGGCAAGAAGCGTCTTGTCTTGAACATTCGGAATCAACTTATCGCGCTGCATGTGGCAGTCTTCGCATTGCGGCACGGAGAGCAGAATCGGGCTTAACCCGCCGGTCGAGTTTAACTTGTCCGGTTTGAATCCGGCGTTGCCCTTCGCCCCTGTTGAACTTTGGAAATCGAGTCAGAATGACCCCCAAATTTGCCAAAGCAGTCGATCCCATCTTTCTCTGTATGCTCGATCTGTTGGATCGGATCGAGCGCGACGGGAACTCGCTCGATCCCAGTCAGGAGCGAATCCGCGTGAAGAAGCGGATCGATACGGCCGAGAATCTGCTCGGACAGACCGCCGAGTGGGAACTGGCGAAGTACGCTTTGGTGGGTTGGATCGATCAGATGCTGATCACCGCGCCATGGAACGGTGCCAACTGGTGGCAGAATAACGACCTGGAATACGAATGCTTCCACAGTGGAAAAGCGTTCGAGCACTTCTTCGTCGCGGCACGTGAAGCCCAAAGCTTGCCGAACAAAGACGCCCTGGAAGTCTATTACGTCTGCGTCGTGCTTGGCTTCCGCGGTTTGTATGGCCATCCGCATTCGCTGCAGTACACCCAGCACTACGGCTTGCCGGCCGACTTGGATACCTGGGCCAAGCAGACCGCTTCGGCACTTCAATTGGCGATTGGTCGTAGCCCGATCATCGATCGTCCTGAGCCCGGCGAAGGGGCTCCACCGCTGACCGGTTACAACAAGCTGATCAACATGACCCTGTTTGCGGTGGTGATGGTCGCGATTTGTATCGGTTACTTTTTGATGTTTGGGGTTAACAAATAGTTGCCGGTGCTGGTTGAAGTCCGGCAGCACGGAACCGAAGGTTCTCGAAAATGATGTCATTCGTTTACAACGTCATCTACTACCTCACTCTTCCGTTTACCGCGTTCAACACGTTGGCCTCGGCCATGCCAGGCGTGCGGAACCTGGGGAAGATCACGGTTCCGACACGCATCGCGCTGTTGGTGTTCCTGTTCCTCTTCTTTGTGCTGATTTCGTTCTGCATCTCGTTCCAGTTTTCAGGCACCTCCGCGCAGTGGACCGACTATTTGCTCGACTGGAAGACCGGCCTGGCCGTGCTCTTTTTGATGATCGTGATCCCGGTCGTTTCGTACTACGTCGTGAAGATCTGGATGGAAGAAGAAACCTCCGACTTCCCCGATATCGATAAGGCCTGGAAGCAAGGTATCCATGAACTCGACAAGCATGGCATTCCTTTGGGAAGTACGCCCTTGTTTTTAGTGCTGGGCAACCAGGACGAGCGTCGCGCCAGCAACTTGATGCGTGCCTCGGGATTTGGTTTCAACGTTTCTGATCCTGCTCAGGGACCGGCCGCGTTGCACTGGTATGCCAATTCCGACGCCATCTTCATCTTTCTGACGAAGGCATCGTGCCTTTCAACACTGGCCGAAGGCTTCCAGCGTCGGACCGGGCCAGGCTCGCAGTTAGCGACACCTTCCATGCGAGAAATCCCAGGCGGGCAAACGATTGTCGCCGGTGCTGGCCAACAAAGTCTGGTCAACGAGCCACTACCAGATCATACGCTCGGTGCGGACGACGACGATCAGCAGCACTTCATGGAAGCTCCTCCGCAAATGGCCGGAATCGGAGCGACGATGAACTTTGGTCAAGGACTCGACGCGGGGCAGACGATGGCGTTCAGTCCCGATGCCCCAGCACCTGGCATGGCCAGCATGCGGCAATCGAAGGCCGATCTGACCGATCAGATGGAACGCTTGAAGTACGTTTGTACGTTGATCAACAAAGCCCGTCGCCCGGTCTGTCCGATCAATGGATTGCTGGTCACAGTGCCGTTTGAACTGGTCGAAGATGCCAGCGAACCGGTTCAAGTCGCGATTCAAAGCGACCTGGATGTGATCCGCGGCATGACCCGTTTGCGATGCAGCGTGACGGCCCTGGTTACCGAAATGGAAAGTGCCCCAGGCTTCCTCGAACTGATTCGACGCGTCGGCGAAAAGCGAGCCCAGGAACAACGCTTCGGCAAAGGTTTCAATGTCTGGAATCCTCCGATCGCCGAGCAGTTGGAAGCGGTCTCGCAGCATGCGACCGGGGCGTTCGAGGATTGGACTTACCTGCTGTTTCGCGAGAAAGATGGTCTTCGTCGGCCTGGCAATCCCAAACTGTTCGAACTGCTGTGTAAGATTCGGGGGCGATTCAGCGAGTGCCTGACGAACATTGTCGCCAACTCGTTTGGTTACGAGCCGGATAAGAATCCACGTGCGGCCCACAACTCGCTGCTGTTCAGCGGTTGTTATTTCGCAGCGACTGGCGACACCAAAGATCGCCAGGCCTTCGTGCGGAGCGTGCTGTATCGCGTGATGGAGCAAGACGCCGAGCTCGATTGGAGCTACGAGGCACTGGAAGAAAACAGCAGTGCCGACTTCGCGGCAAACGTGGCCGCGCTCATTGGTGGAGTCTGTTTGCTACTGCTGATTGGGATGGGACTCAACGCGGCGTTCGGCGAATACATGCCTTGGAATCAGGATGGCTAACGATGCAAAACACGGCTCGGCAAATCTACCTGGGAATGCTGGTTCTATTGCTGTTGCCGATGATCGGCTGCGGTGGATGCTCTCAAGAAAAGCAGATTGTGCTGGTCATCTCTGGTACAGAAACGAGCGAGCAGCGTAAAGCCATCCAGGAGAATACCTCCGCCTGGTTGGACGGATCCCAAAGCTACTTCACGCTAGGGTACGAGTCAGGCGGAGTCTATACGCTGAAGATTTCGCCCGTCGAAGACGTTCAAGCGGCCGCGGAAAAGATTGACTTTGGTACGGTCACAAAGATCGAAGACCGTACCATCTACGTCGAGTATCACCCTCCAGCCGATGCCGAAGAGTAACGGAAGCCTTGCTATTTCAGCAGTTCCAGCGTTTCGATCACGAACGAGGCGTGCACGATGATAGCCAGCCCGAACTGATGATGGGTTTTGATCGTCATATAGTTCCCCTTCATCGTGTCGTTCAGAAACCGCTGGCCATGCACGACTCCCATAATCAGTGGCTGCTCTGCGGATCCTTCTTCTTCGCCGGCAAGCGTCGTAAAGACCGGCCCGCCGCTGTCACCGCTGAAGATACTGGTGCTGATGTAAAACGTCTTGGTCTTGCTGGTTGGCAGGACTGGGAACGATGCCAATGGACCGTTTCGCAAAATTGCGAAGCCTGCCTCGCTCGATTCTTCGCGATGCGGATAGCCCAGCATGGTCAACTTGCGGCCTGGGTGCACACCCTTGGTTCGCAGATGTTCTTCGGTTGCCAACAAGCTGGTTGGCAGATGTGGAAGGTCGGCGTCTGCTGGCGGAGTCACGTAGATCGCGGCGACGTCTTGTTCCGGGTGGTTTACCCACAGCGGCTTGTCATCTTTGCGGATGGCGAGCGGAACCAATTGCTTCTTGTACTCTCCTTCCGCTGTTTTAATGCGAAAGACGACCGAGGTTTCATCGCCGTTGGTTTTGTCGAGCACGTGCTTGGCTGTCACCAGGATGAAGGTTTTGCCTTCGTCAGGCGTCAGAATGAAACCAGTCCCGGTGGAACCAGGATTACTCAGTTTCACCGTGGCCCGGAACATGAGCGTGGTGGGATCTTCCGACTCGGCATGCAGCGGCGATGTCAGCAGGGAAGCAGAAACGAGCAGGGCCAAGAGCACGAGAGAAACAGTCTTCAACATGGCAATCGATTTTCAAATTCAGGTGGCAGGTCTAGGAGCGGGGCTCAAGGCGAATGGCTTGTTGCTTCCCAGTTTCGCAGCCAATCGTCGCGAGAAACCGGCAAGCGTATCAGCTTCGGGAGGGTGGTTGGTTAACAGCCCAGACTAGTTGTCCGCGGCCGGCATGGAAAGCCCGCTTCTGGTTTTCGGAGCACGGCCCAAAAGTAGAGGGCCTGGTGATGGATTGGATCCCGCTGCCAAATTGCCCTACGCTTGGACGGTACGCGTTCGATTCATGGTAGCTTTTCCGACGGCGAAGGAATCTGGCGATGCGACAGGTCGAAGAGTATCAGGCGATTCAAGCAATTTCTAAAGAAGTCTTAGCAGAAATCGGGGCGAGCCTTGTCGTATCCGATACGGAAGCGACCATCGCCCGTCGTGCCCAGCAGTTGCTGGCCGATCGCGGTATTACCGATACGTGGTACCACGATTGTCCGGCCCTGGTGTTAGCCGGAACACGATCTTGTCTTTCGCTCTCGGGACGCGACTACGTGCCTGCCGACGAGCCTCTCGGGAATTTCAACCTGGTGACCGTCGACTTGAGTCCCTGTCGAGAAGGCATCTGGGGTGACTGTGCCCGAAGCTTCTACGTTGAAAATGGCCACTCTGTCAGCGAGCCTGAAGATGCCGAGTTCCAGCAAGGCAAAGCAGCCCTCAACACCTTGCATAGTCGCCTGCAACAGTTCGCTAAACCAGATATGAGCTTCGATGATCTTGGGCGATTCATGAAGAACGAAATTCAGGAACTCCGATTCGTGGAGCTCGACTTTCTCAGCAACTATGGCCATACGATCGAAACGGATCTGGCTGCACGCAGTTATATCGAGAAGGGCAATCCACGAAGTTTGCGTTCGGTGGATCTATTCACGTTCGAACCCCATATTCGACCAGTCGAAGGACGATGGGGTTTCAAGCACGAAGAGATCTATTACTTCGAAGGCGAGGTCCTCCGCGTATTGTGAGCGGACGAGGAGCGTTCAAGAAATAAAAACGGCCTGAGAGAACTCAGGCCGTTTTCTTGATTCATTGAAGAGCCGGGTCTAGCGATTAGAAGTCGGAGACGACTTCGCCACCGGCACGCGTGCCGAGCGAACGCCAGATGGTCAGGTCGATCGTTTCGCTGATCGAGCGACTGCTGCCGTCGAACATCACGACGTCGACGACGCCTGGGTGCCAGCTTCGCGAGGTGACGATCGAGTAGGTCGGGCTACCAGCGTTGCCGTCCTTACCTTCCTGCCACGAATTGAAGTCGCACTCTTCGTACGTAGTTCCGCCGTTAGAGCACGAGGTCTTCGCGTTCGGTGGCATCGTGACGGTGAAGCCGGTGTGATGTACGCGACCGTCAGGCCATTCCGTGTGCCCGGTGTTCTTGAACTCGTCGCCGGAAGCGATGATCGCTTCGGCATCGGCGATCGTGTTCGGAATGGTCGTCGTCGACGGGCCGCCATTGCGGAAGTAAGGTGTCCAGGCCTTTACTTCAGCACCCAGCAGCGTGTTGGATGAACCATCGGTCGCGTCGCGGAACGACAAGCTCGAGTTCGGATAGAACAGCCCGTTGCCACCTTGCTTGTTGGAAGGATTGAAGACGAACCAGGTACCGTAATTGAAGCCATAGCTGGTCGGCCACAGTTTCACCTTGCCGCCGCCTGGGTCGCGTTCGCGACCAGCACCGGGATCACTTGGGCAGCCATAACCAGGGATCTTCAGGCCATCGATCGCCGTCTGGAAGTCCCAGGCAATCGTGATGTCGACGTTGTCGTACAGGTTGCCTTGTTCCAGAAACTGCAAAATTCGACCATGCACGCCCCACGACCCGTTACTGGCACTGGTGGATGTCGATAGGTCGACTGTGCAGCCCATCGGCAGTACGCGGTAGGTATCGACGTAGTTGTGCAGGGCGAGGCCCATCTGTTTGAGGTTGTTTTTGCACTGCATCCTCCGGGCAGCTTCCCGAGCTTGTTGCACGGCTGGCAACAACAAAGCGATCAGGACACCAATAATGGCGATCACGACTAAAAGTTCAACAAGCGTGAAACCTTCGCGTGGCGATTTCCGTGGGGTTGGAAAAATCGTCATGCTTCTCGAGTTCCTTGGATAACGGGGCATGGCACATCTGGTGCCCCTGGATCTAGTTAACCGCGTCCTAGACAATTTCCTCCAACAAAGCGGGACGCACTTTGCCCTGTTCGGCAAATTTGATACCCAGTCTAGGTGGAGTCCACTCTTTTTCTAGGGGCCATTTCGTGATTTCGCGAGAACAAGGCAGGAATCTGAAGACGATTGAGAATGCGAACCGAGTAGTATTGCGCAGAGTCCTTGATTGAGGCGAGATTGTCCTGTGTTGTTGTCGACTCGGACGACAACCATGTCGTTCTTGATAACACATTTGTGGTGTGACCAATGAGCTAGCGAGGTATTGATGGACGCGATCATCGACCTGTTTGAAGGCCTTCAACGAATGTCGCCGGGCAGCGAAGCGACAACCTCCGAGGCGATCGCGACGGCAACCCAAGGACGAACCTGGCGATCGCTCGTCGAGTTTGGCTGTGGTCGCGGTATCTCGACGATGCTGCTGGCCGAGCAGACTTCCGCGAAGATCACGGCAGTCGATACCTGCGGTGCTTTCCTACAGCAACTGCAAGTCGAAGCGGCGACGCGAGGCTATGCCGATCGCGTTCACATCCGTCAGCAAAGCATGGATACCACTTGGCCAGAAGGGACCTCATTCGATGCGGTCTGGTGCGAAGGTTCCGTCTACAGCATTGGGCTCGACAACGCTTTGCGATTGTGGCATCCACTTCTCAGCCCAGGCGGGGTTCTGGCTGTCAGTGATCTGGTCTGGCTGACGGACTCCCCCGACCCGGAAGCCGACGCCTATTGGAAACGGCAAGGCGTCTCACTTCGCTCGCGCGGGGAGATCGAGCAGTTGTTGCCTGAGCATGGATTTCGATTGCTGAGTAGCTTCGTGTTTCCCGATAGCGATTGGCAGAACTATTACGGGCCGATCTCTCAGCGGCTTGAAACCTGGATCGATGGCTATACCGACCGCCAGGAGGCGGAACTGGTCGCGGCGGCTTTCGAGGAGGAAATGGCGACATATTCACGGTTTGGGCAGCAATACGGCTACGTCTTTTTCCTGGCCGAGGTTTAAACGGTTGAATCACGCGGGAAAACAGAGGATGGTATAGGGAAATCACCTCGCTCCCTCCCCCTAGAGATTCGATCATGCCACGTCTCTTGTTGTCGCTCTTGCTGCTGGTTGCGTGCAGCACGTCGTCGTTCGCTGCCGAAAAGCCGAACTTCCTTTGGATCATGTCGGAAGACAACTCGAGCCACTTTCTGAAATGGTTCGATCCGACCGGCGCATCCACGCCGAACATCGAAGCCCTCGCCAAAGAAGGGCTCACCTATGACAACGCGTTTTCAAATGCCCCGGTGTGCAGCGTCGCGCGGACGACGTTGATTACCTCGTGCTATGCACCGCGGATTGGGACCTTTCATCATCGTAAGAGCTTCATCGTGCCGATGCCGGAAGGCTTAAAGATGTTCCCCGCCTATCTGCGAGAAGCAGGCTACTACACGACCAACAACAGCAAAGAAGATTACAACGCTCAGAAGTCGAAGGACGTCTGGGACGAGTCTTCGCGTAAGGCCTCGTGGCGAAATCGAAAGCCTGGGCAGCCGTTCTTCCATGTGCAAACCTACACGACGACGCACGAAAGTTCGTTGCACTTTCCTGCCGCTGATATCGACAACAAACCGAATGAGAACGATGCCGAATCGGTGTTTGTCGCGCCCTATCATCCGCAAAGCAAAGAGTTCAAATACACCTATGCCCGTTACCACGATCGAATCCAGCAAATGGATCAACAGGTCGGTAAGCTGGTCGATCAGTTGCGGGAAGATGGCTTGCTCGATTCGACGTTCGTCTTTTACTTCGCCGATCATGGCGGCGTGTTGCCACGTAGCAAGGGTTATGCCTACGACACCGGTTTGCATGTCCCGCTGGTGATCCGTGTGCCCGAGAAGTTCCGCGAGCAACTGCCGCAGACGACCGGCAGCCGCATCGAGTCGTTCGTCAGCTTTGTCGACTTCGGCCCGACGGTGCTGAACCTGGCAGGCGCGAAGGTGCCTGATCAGATCGATGGTCACGCGTTCCTTGGTTTAGGTGAGCAGCAGTTGGTCGAGAGCGACGAGTCGTTTGGCTACGCCGATCGCTTTGATGAAAAGTACGACATGGTGCGAACGCTGCGAAAGGGCAAGTATCGCTACATTCGCAACTACCAGCGATTCAACTTCGACGGATTGATGAACAACTATCGCTACAAGATGGTTGCTTACCAGAACTGGAAAGAATGGTTCGATGCCCAGAAGCTCGATGGCCTGCAAAGTCAGTTCTTCCAGGCCCGACCGGCTGAGATGCTGTTCGACGTTTCGGAAGATCCATACGAGATCGATGACCTCGCCGGTGATCCGAAGCACCAGGAAGTTCTGGAAGAACTTCGCGGTCGGCTCGATGAAATTGTGGTCGGTATGCCGGACCTGGGTTTCTATCCAGAGAGCTACCTGGCCGAAAAGGCGGCAACCAATCCGGTCGCTTTCGGTCAGCAGCACAAGGCGGACATCGCCGCGATGCAGCAGATTGCTAATTTACAACTAGGCTCGTTCGCGGATGCCCAGTCCGACATCGCTAAGGCGTTGGCTTCTTCCGATCCATGGCAGCGTTATTGGGGTGTGATCGCGTGCAGCGGGCATGGAGCCGAAGCGTTGCCGCTGAAGGAGACGTTGGTGAAGCTGGCCGAATCGGATCCCGAGAACCTCGTGCGTGTGCGGGCGATCGAGTACCTTGCCCTCTACGCCGGACAAGATCCGGCCGAAGCGATGGGCAAGGCTTTAGAGAACGCCAAGACCGCGACCGAAGCGAATCTGATTTTGAACTCAGTCGTCTTGCTGCGAGATGGCAGCCCAGGGTATTCGTTCTCGATCCGTCGCCAACAGGTCGAGCATCTCAAACAAAATCGTGGCGAACTCGAGCGTCGCCTGGAATACCTCGATCCGAAGTAAGGCCTGCCACGGCATAAAAAAAGACATCCGAATCACTACAAAAGGGATTCGGATGTCCTTGGAGATCGACTCGTCGTCGAATTGGTATCGCACATCACACCCATTCAAGGTGACGTGCGCTTAGTGCAGCCAGATCGAATCTTTCGGAGCGTCGCTACCGAACGAAATCTTCTGAGGCTGACCGTTGGCCGGGGCTCGGATAATCGGAGCTTCCGCCATCCGTTCAACCGGTGCCAAAGTATGGCTGGTTGGCTGAATGGTAGCGGCGAGTGGTTTCGGTTTCGATGCTGTTCGCAATGGATTGTGCGGTCGTGGAAGTGATCCGGTTGGCAGCACTGGGGCCGCGTCGATTTCTGCTGGTGTTGGCAAGTCGAGCGGAGCCTGCTTCGGCGTGATGTCGTTGTTCTGCGGTTTGGCAACCAGCGTGTTGTCCATCTTGGTTGGCTGGCCGATCACCGCTTTGTTGATGATGAAGTCGGAATGTGCTCGACGCTTGTTCAAGTCACGCATCAAGGCATCGTTGTAAGCCTTCTGCGGCCATGGGCCTTCCGCCAACG
>NZ_JBFEFG010000265.1 GCF_040718835.1 Bremerella sp. JC817
TAGGCCCGGAGGTGGTTCTGGTTCTCGAAGCGGGAGGGGTCGACGCCGCCTCCGGCGAAGACGCTCGCCCAGACGAGCTGCACGAAATCCATGGAGTCGAACTGGGTGCGCAGCAATCGGGGCAGCTGCCGGCGGACGGCGAGCCGGACATCGGCCTCGAATTCGTTCAGCAAGGCGTTGACAGCGTGCTCGTCGCCGGCTTTCGCGCGGGCGAGGAGGTCGGCGAAGGTGGTCTCGGTCATCGTGCCACTCGCCCCAGGATGTGGGAGATCGGACGTCTCGGCTCGTCTCGTCGCGGCTCAGCTCGACGACTCCGCTGCCCGACCGCGGCGTCGGGCCGATCGGATCGCGACAGGCTTCGCGGCAGGGGAGGGCCTTGATCGAAGGG